>NZ_JBSFBZ010000010.1:0-151652 GCF_053593195.1 Saccharopolyspora sp. NPDC002376 | reverse complement strand
ACCACCGCGGGCGTTCAGCGCTTCCTGGCCGGGGGCACCACCCCAGCCGATCCGCTGTGGTGGGCCGCGTGGACGGTCGAGCCGATGTTCGCCGGACTGCTGATCGTCCTGCTCAACTTCGAAGCGGTGATCCTGTCCTACGGCGTCGAACCCGACCACGCCTGGTGGACCCGGTTGAAACAGGTGCTGCTGGCCTCGACGTTGTTCATGAACGTCATCCCCCAGCTCATGCCGCTGTTCACCGACTGGGCGGGCTTCAACCCCGGTTCCGCGCTCGTGCACGCGATCATCCCGGTGATCGTCTACGCGCTGGCCGAAGTCATCCCCGTCATCCAAGCCCGCGCCCGGCAAGCCGTCCTCAACGGCTACGCCGAAGCCGACCAACACCAACCCGCCCCCGAACTGGCGGAACCGGTACCCGAACCCGGACCCGAACCCGTGCCCGCGGCACCGGCACCGGCACCGGCACCCGAACCAGAACCAGAACCAGAACCAGAACCGACCCCGCCGGAACCACCAGCAGTGGTCAAGGCGGTCAAGCGAGGGCCGAAGCTGCCCCCGCGGATGATCCAGGCGATCGACAACGCCCACGCTCAAGCCCTCAACGAGGGGCGGGAGTTCACCGCCACCGACGTGCAGAGGGTCGTCAAACTCCCCGACGACATGGCAACCCAGGTTGCCGCCAGCTACATCACCAACGGCCACGCCATGGTCTGAAAGCCGTTTCACCACAACTGAATACCGCAGATCCGTACCAGCTCGGCGGGACACCACCGAGCCAGAGTTCGGGCGGTGTCCCGCCTCTTTTCATGTCAGGAGGTGGACACCGTGCCTGCCGTTCCTCTGCTCGACCGTGACGCCTACGCCCGCATTGCCGCCGACGGGATGCAGCGACGAGCCCGCTCCACTGGCTTCCGCCAATGGCGCACCGCCGTCGCCGCTACCGGCGGCTGCACCCAACCGATCCGGCTCTCCGGCTCCTGGGCCGTCCAAGACGCCGGTACCGGCGAGACGATCGCCGACCGCACCGGCCACGTCCTGGTCCCCTGCGGAAACCGCCGCGAATCCGTCTGCATGGCCTGCTCCGACCGCTACGCCGCCGACGCCTTCCACCTCCTGAAAGCGGGGCTGACCGGAGACACCAAGGGCATCCCCGCCAGCGTCGCCGACAAGCCCCGGCTGTTCGTCACCCTCACCGCCCCCTCGTTCGGGCCGGTCCACAACCGCCGCACACCCCGCGGCAAAGCGATCCCGTGCCGGTGCGGCGAGTTCCACCACCCCGACGACCCCCGCCTCGGCCAGCCCCTTGACCCCGACACCTACGACTACGTGGGTCACGTGCTGTGGCAGGCACACGCCGGGGCACTGTGGCACCGCTTCACCACCTACCTCAAACGCCACCTCGCCCAAGCCGCCGGGCTCCGGCAAGCCGCATTCGCCGACCACGCCCGGCTCTCCTTCGCCAAGGTCGCCGAATTCCAGCGCCGCGGCCTCATCCACTTCCACGCCGTCATCCGGCTCGACGGACCCGACGGCCCCGGCGACCCCACCCCGCGCTGGGGCACGCCCGAGGTGCTGGCCGAGGCCGTCCGCACCGCGCACGCCAACGTCGCGATCACCTCCCCCGACGTCGACGGCCGCACCTGGGAACTGGCCTTCGGTGACCAGCTCGACGTCCGCCCGATCCGGCCGGTCAACGCCACCGAGGTCGAAGACGACCACGGCGTGATCACCGATGACCGGCTGGCCTCCTACGTCGCCAAGTACGCCACCAAGGGCACCAGCACCAGCGAAGCCGCCGACCGGCGCATCCGCTCGCAAGCCGACATCGACCGACTCCAGATCAGCGCCCACCACCGGCGGATCATCCAAACCGCCTGGGACCTGCCCGAACTCGTGTCGTGCCCGGACTGCCACCCCAGCGGCCCCCACCAGCCCGAGGGCTGCGGCTGCCAGCAGCGCGCCCACGCCAACTACTGCACCACCTGCAACAACGGCGGCGAGGTCACCCGCACCACCCGGCGGCACCGGCTCCACCCAGAGCTTGGCGACAAGCCCGACCCGATCGACGCGCTCAAGCTGCGGCACTGGGCGCACATGCTCGCCTTCCGCGGCCACTTCCTCACCAAGTCCCAGGCCTACTCCGTGCCGTTCCGGCAGATCCGCGACGACCGACGCCGCTACCAGCACGAAAACACCCTCGCCGAACTCGGCATCACCGACGAGAACTCGATCACCGTCGTCAACGACTGGGCCATGACCAGCGTCGGCCACCGCACCCCCGAAGAACGCGAACTCGCCGCAGCCATCGCCCAACGCCAACGCGACATGCGCAAGCACAGGTACGACACCGAACGAAAGGACTGACATGGAACGTCAGACGTACACAGTGGATGAAGTGGCAAAGGCGCTCGGGGTCTCCCGTGGCGTGGCCTACACACAGGTCCGCGAGGGGGCGATCCCATCGAGGCGGATGGGAAAGCGGTGGATCATCCCCAAGATTCGGTTTGACGCGTGGCTGGCTGGGGAGGGTGCCTGATGGGTTTCGTCAACTCGACCCCCGGCGGCAAGTGGCGCGCGAACTGGCGCGACCCGGAGGGCAAGCAACGTGCGAAGACATTCCGCACGAAACGCGAGGCCAATACGTTCCTGGCACAAATGGAGACGCAGAAGGCGCAAGGCTCCTACGTCTCGCCACATGCCGGCCGCGTCCTGTTCGGTGAGCACGCTCAACGCTGGATGGACACGTGGAACGTCGAAGCCACCACTGCCGCCCGTGATACGTCAATCATGCGCACCCACGTACTGCCCCAGTGGGGCGCGTGGTCGCTGTCGAAAGTGGATCACTTGGCGGTGCAGGCGTGGATCACCGAACTGTGCGAAAAGCGTTCACGCGCAACCGTAGTGGAGTGCTACCGCTTGACCTCAAGTGTGCTCAAGTCGGCAGTGCGCAATCGGCTGATCCCGTTCAATCCGGCGGAGGAGGTTCGGATCCCGAAGAAGCGCAGGCGCGACACTGACGACCGCATCATCAGTCGCGCCGACCTTCAAACCAGGCTTCTGCCGGCAGTTCCGGAGTTCTACCGCGGTGTGGTCGCGACCGCGGCCGGGGCGGGTCTGCGCTGGGGCGAGGTCGCCGGGCTCTGCGCAGACGCTCTCGACCTCAACAGCGGCACCTTGAGCGTCATCCGCACCGTCGTAGAAGTCAGCGGGAATACCTCGTTCAAGCCGTTCCCCAAGTCCACCGCTGGACGCCGGACGATCCCGTTGCCGCCGTGGCTACTCGAGATCATTCGAGAGCACGTCGAACGGTGGCCCTCCATCGACCAAGGGCCGGTGTTCTCCAATACGGTCGGCAAGCCACTCCGGAGAACTCTGTTTCGCTCTCGTGTGTGGAGACCCGCTCTCGTAGGTGCGGGGCTGCTGGGCAGGATCGCCGACAATCCGGCGGGCGGGTGGATCGGCTCCTGGACGGACAAACACGGTGCCCCCGCGGCTGCTGAATTCGGTACTCGCGATGCTGCGGTGCAGGAGGTGGCCAAGCGGGCAGCCGGAGGGCTGAAATTCCACGACCTCCGCCACTCCTACGCCACCTGGCTCGTGGACGACGGGGTGCCGGTGAACATGGTCCAGCGGGTCATGGGACACGAGCGCTCCGCAACGACCCTCGACCTCTACACCCGTCGCACCGATAACGGAGATCGCATCCTCCGCGCTCTCACCGATGGCGACGATGAAGGCGATGCGCTCGGCGGTATTCCGGTCCGCTGATCGGGATGCTGACTAATTGCTGACTGCGGTGCGATCGAGAAACGACGAAGGGCCTGGTTGGAGTCTTCTTTCGAAGCTCTGACCAGGCCCTTCGTGCTGTGGGCGATACTGGGATCGAACCAGTGAGCGCTTCGGTGCGAACGAAGCGCTCACCCGGCGAGGACGACCTTGCCGAGCTCGGCGGAGCCGGACAGCAGCGGGTGGCGGGGCAGCACGCGGACCGTGTAGCCGGCGGGCCCGGCGTGCGGGAGCGTCACCGTCGCCTCGTAGCGGTCGTCGACGGTCGGCTGCATGGACTCCGCGACGAAGTCGTGCAGCACGTCGGAGTCGTCGACACGACCCACCACCACCTCGACGTCCACATCGGACGGATCCAGACCGGCCAGGTCGACCCGCGCCCGCACCGTCACCTGCCCGCCGAGCAGCGGCGTCCCGTTCTCCACCGACATCTCGGTGTCGCTGACCCGAACCCAGGTCCACGCCGCCTGCAAGCGGGCCCGGTAGTCCGCGAGCTCCCGCGCGCCGCGGAAGTCGTCGGTGGTCATCGCCCGCATCGAGCGAGCCGCCGGGCCGTAGTGGCCGTCGACGTACTCGCGGATCATCCGGGACGCCTGCACGCGCGGGCCGAGCGTGGCCAGGGTGTGGCGCACCATCGACATCCACTTGCCCGGCACCCCGTCGGTGTTGCGCTCGTAGAACATCGGCGCCACGTGCTCGGAGATCAGCTCGTAGAGCGCCGCGGACTCCAGGTCGTCACGCCGGTTGGGGTCGCTGACGCCGTCGGCGTTGGGGATCGCCCAGCCGTTGTGGCCGTCGTACATCTCATCCCACCAGCCGTCGCGCACCGACAGGTTCAGCCCGCCGTTGAGCGCCGCCTTCATCCCCGACGTGCCGCACGCCTCCAGCGGCCGCACCGGGTTGCTCAGCCACACGTCGCAACCGGACACCAGGTAGCGCGCCAGGGACATGTCGTAGTCGGGCAGGAACACGATGCGGTGCCGCACGTCGACCTGGTCGGCGAAGCGCACGATCCGCTGGATCATCGCCTTGCCGCCCTCGTCGGCCGGGTGCGACTTGCCGGCCACCACGATCTGCACCGGGCGGTCGGCGTTGAGCAGCAGTTCCCGCAGCCGCTCGGTGTCGCGCAGCATCAGCGTCGCGCGCTTGTAGGTCGGCACCCGGCGGGCGAAACCGATGGTCAGCACGTCCGGGTCGAAGACCGAGTCGCACCAACCGAGTTCCAGGTCCGACGCGCCGCGCTGCAACCACGCGGTGCGCAACCTGCGGCGCACCTCGTCGACCAGCCGCTGACGCAGCGAGCAACGCAGCTCCCACAGCAGCGAGTCGCTGACCGGCTCCATGCCGCGCAGTCCCGCTCCGCTGTCCATTTCGGACTCACCGAGCAGCTTGCCCAACTCGCGCGCGGACCAGGTCGGCCCGTGCACGCCGTTGGTCACCGACTTGATCGGGATTTCCTCCAGCCCGAAACCCGGCCACAGACCGCGGAACATCTTGCGGATGACCTCGCCGTGGAGCTCCGACACCCCGTTGGCGCGCTGCGCGAGCCGCAACCCCATGTGCGCCATGTTGAACATGCCCGGGTTGTCCTCGGCGCCGAGCGCCAGCACGCGGTCGGTCGGCACGCCGGGCAGCAGGGCCTGCGCGGAACCGTCGCCGAAGTAGTGCCGCACCAGGTCCACCGGGAACCGGTCGATGCCGGCCGGCACCGGGGTGTGCGTGGTGAACACCGTCCCGGCGCGCACCGCCGCCACCGCCGGGTCGAATTGCAGGCCCGGCTCGTCCTGGAGCTCGCGAACCCGTTCCAGGCTGAGGAACCCGGCGTGGCCCTCGTTGGTGTGGAACACCTCGGGCTGCGGGTGCCCGGTCAGCTCGCAGTAGGCGCGGACCGCGCGCATGCCGCCGATGCCGGCCAGGATCTCCTGGCGGATCCGGTGCTCGGCGTCGCCGCCGTAGAGCCGGTCGGTGGTGCTGCGCAGGTCGTCGTCGTTCTCCGGCAGGTCGCTGTCGAGCAGCAGCAGCGGCACCCGGCCGACCTGCGCCTTCCAGATCCGGACGTGCAAGGTGCGCCCGGCGGGCATCGCCACCTGCACCAGCACCGGCTTGCCGGACTCCTCGGTCAGCACCTCCAGCGGCAGGCCGCGCGGGTCCAGCACCGGGTAGTGCTCGACCTGCCAGCCCTCGGTGGACAGCGCCTGCCGGAAGTAACCCGACCGGTACAGCAGCCCGACGCCGATCAGCGGAACGCCCAGGTCGGAGGCGGCTTTCAGGTGGTCGCCGGCGAGCACGCCGAGACCACCGGAGTAGTTGGGCAGCGCTTCGGTGAGGCCGAACTCCATGGAGAAGTAAGCGATGGAGTCGGGCAGGTCGGCGCCCTCGTCCTGCCGCTGCTGGTACCAGCGCGGCACGGTCCGGTAGCGGCGCAGGTCCTCGGCAACCGCGCGGGTGCGGGCCAGGAAGTCCTCGTCACCGGCCAGCTGCCGCAACCGCTCAGCGGGCACCTCGGCGAGCAGCCGCAGCGGGTCGCCGCCGACCGCCAACCACACCTTCGGGTCGACCGCCGCGAACAGGTCCTGCGTCGGCGGGTGCCAGGCCCAGCGGAGGTTGGTCGCCAACGTGCCGAGGGCGCTCAACGGCTCGGGCAGGTGGGCGCGCACGGTGAAACGGTGGACGGCTCTCACGGGAGCGGACCCTATACCGGACCGGCGCGGTGGGCGCGAACGTACCGACCGCCGCAGCGGGTGGGAAGCTTGGCGTCGTGCGCGCGTTCGGACCAGTGACGATGATGATCTTGCTACTCATCAGCTCCTGCGCAGCAGCACCCCCGGAACCGCCGCGTGTGGCTGATCACACCGTCGACCCCGGATTCGTGCACGGCACCGATCACGGCGACGTCGACCGGCTGGCCGCCACCGTGGTCACCGACGTCCAGGACTACTGGGCCGCGCAGTACCCGGCGGTGTTCGGCAAGCCGTGGCGCAACCTCGACGGTGGGTTCTTCTCCGTCGACACCAACGGCTCGGGCACCGCCCCGCCCTGCTCTGCCGACGTGCACGACTTGGAGGGCAACGCGTACTACTGCGCGACCGTCGACGCCATCGCCTGGGACCGCGCTGCGCTGCTGCCAGTCCTCCGCGAGCACTACGGGGACGCCGCGGTCGTCGTGGTGCTCGCGCACGAGCTCGGCCACGCGGTGCAGCAGCGCGCGGGGATCGGCGCCGACGCGACGCCCGTGCGCCTCGAAGCGATGGCTGACTGCTTCTCCGGCTCCTACGTGCGCTCCGTCGTCGACGGCCACTCCGAACGCTTGAGCATCAACGCCGAGCAGTTGGACCGGGCGTTGCACGCGATCATCCTGTTCCGCGATCCGGTGAGCACCAACAGCACCGATGCGCACGGCACCGCCTTCGAGCGCGTCACCGCGTTCCAGGACGGCTTCGCCAACGGCCCGCGCCGCTGCACCGACGTGACCGAGACGCCGATGGCCGAGCTGCCGCCCGACGGCCCCAACGTCGCGCTGGACCGAGCCCTTCGCACCGACGGAATCTCGCAGTACTTCGGCGATCTGGTCGCGCAGCACGGCGCGCAGTGGACGCCACCAGCCGTCGACCTCGACCGCGCCACGCTCGCCGACGTGCACGCCAACATCGGCGACCAGGCCGTCACCACCCTGCTGGCCGCGAAGTTCGCGCTGGCCGCCAACGCCGAGCTCGGCCGCCCGACAACCGGTGCCGAGGCGAGCAAGCAGACGATGTGCCTCACCGGCGCCTACACCGCCGCACAACCCGGGCTGGCGCAAGGCGACCTGGACGAGGCCGTGAGCGTCGTGCTCGACTCCGACGACATCGCCCGCCCGCTGACCGGGTTCGACCGGATCAGCGCCTTCCGCGCCGGAGTGCTCGGCGGCCCGGCCGCCTGCGGCTGAACGTGACGGGGGAAACCCCCTGCCACCTCGACCAGATCGCGGTGGGGCCGATCCGTCACCCGATAGGCTGCGGCGGGCACCGGGTGGCGCAGGGACATCCGGCGCGCGCAGAACTTTCGGCACCTGCAGCAGGATGGGGCGCGTCAGTGGCACGGGTATCGACGAGAAACCGACGGCGGAAGCGGATCCTCGGCACCGCGCTGTCCACGTTCACCTGCATCGCGCTGGTCGCCGGTTGCGCCCAGCAGATCAGCGGCACCCCGACCACGATGGGCAGCTACTCGACCACCGAGGTCGCCGGACTGCCGGTCACCAACGGGCCCAGCGGCCCCAAGCCGGGAGCCCCGGACGCGCCGCTGCCCGTCGAGGGCACCGACAACGGCCAGATGGACAAGCTCGCCCGCAACGCAGTGGCCGACATCGACGACTACTGGAGCGAGGTCTTCCCGGAGGCCTTCCCCGGCAAGCAGTTCGCGCCGGTCAAGCGCCTGGTCTCCTACGACTCCGGCGGCCCTGGCACGCAGGTGTGCGGCGAGGACACTGCGGGCGTGGTCAACGCGTTCTACTGCCCGCCGGACGACCTCATCGCCTGGGACCGCGGCACCTTGCTCCCCGAGCTGGACAACAGCTTCGGCCCGATGGCCGTGGTCGCCGTGCTCGCCCACGAAATGGGCCACGCCGTGCAGCACCGGGCGCGCACCGTCCGCAACGACGACCAGGTGATCGTGCTGGAGCAGCAGGCCGACTGCTTCACCGGCGCCTACTTCCGGCACGTCGCCGAGGGATCGTCGAAGTACTTCCAGCTCTCCACCGGACAAGGCCTCAACGATGTCATGGGCGTGCTGAGCTTCATCCGCGACGCGCCGGGCAAGTCCGACTTCCAGGGCAGCAACGCGCACGGCAGCGCCTTCGACCGGGTGACCGCCTTCCAGTACGGCTTCGACGAGGGCCCGCAGCGCTGCGCCAAGATGGACTTCAACGACGTCTCCAAGCGCACCACGCTGTTCGGCTCGTGGAAGGCCGAGCAGGACACCGACCTCCCGGTGGACCAGAAGGGCCTCGACGCCGTCGAGAAGAGCCTGCAGGAGGTCTTCCGCGACACCGGCGCCGTGCCCCCGACCATCACCACCGACCAGTCCGCGTGCGTCGGCCGCAAACCCACCACCCCGGCGGCCTACTGCGAGTCGACGAACACCGTCTCACTCGACCTGCCGTCGCTGCAGAAGATCGCCAAGCCGCCGAACAAGGACGTCGAGTCCGGCTACGGCGACTTCGCCGCCTACGCCCAAGTGGCCTCGCGCTACGTGCTGTCGGTGCAGAAGGCGGCCGGTCTCCCGCTGGACGACCCGGCGGCGGGCCTGCGCACGGCGTGCATGGTCGGCGCCTGGAGCGGCCTGCTGGTGGAGGACCCGATCGGCAAGCGAAACCCGGTCGGCAGCCTGCGCGTCGTGGCGGAGGACATCGACGAGGGCGTGTCCGCGCTCCTCGGCGAGGACAGCCTGATCGCGGCCGACGTCAACGGCAACCAGGTCCCCGTCGGCTTCGCCCGAGTAGAAGCCTTCCGCGTCGGCGTCCAAGAAGGCATGGCCCCCTGCAGCACCAAGTACAGCGCCTCCTGAAAACCTGCCTTTGAACTCGTTTTGCGTGGCGGTGCCAGCTGCGAGGGTGGGCTATGCGCTTGGCGGCGCATCAAAGACAAAGACCAAAACCAGGATTGAAGGCAGGCACCACCCACCCCCAGCTGAGCAGTGCCGTCCCGCAACCGGGGCGGCACTGCTGCTTTTCAACCAGAGCAACCGAAACACGATGACGGCGTCCTACGGGTCATGGATGACGAACGACAGCTCTTCTGGGACGGCTGCCACAACGTGCGGGACCTCGGCGGCCTCCGCGCCCGCGGTGCACCAGCTCGTGGCTGAGCACGGCGCTTCCGAAGCCGAGGTCATCGCGGGCGTGGTCGCGTCCCGCGACATGGCGACCTACCTGCGCTCCGCTGGGATGACCGACGAACTCCTGGCCGCGCTGCACGACCGCCTGCTCACCTGACGCCACCGAAAAGACAGCGGCCCGTCCCCGGTGCTGGGTGACGGGCCGCTGTCGGGAGGCTCAGAACAGGGCGCTGGCCAGGGCTCGGCGGGCGGCGCTGACTCGCTCGTCTCCCTCCGGGAAGACCTCGAAGGACTCGACGAGGTGGCGGCGGACGCGGTCGCGCTCTTCGCCCGAGGTGCGCTTGACCGTCTGGATCAGCCGGTTGAAGGCGCCTTCGACCTTGCCGATGGCCAGCTCGGCGTCGGCCGCGGCCAGCTGGGCGTCGATGTCCTCGGGGGCGGCATCGGCCCGCTCGATCGCGGTCGGGTCGGCCTGCTCGGCGCGTGCGGAGAACCGGACCTGCGCGAGCGCGTCCTTGGCCAGCTCGTTGTTCGGCTCGGTGTCCAAGATCTGCTGGTAGGCGGCCTCGGCACCGGCGTAGTCGCCGCGCTCCAGCGCGTCCTCAGCGGCGGTGAAGCGCGGGTCCTCGGGCTCCTCGACCGGCTCGGCCGCACCGCCCTGCTCCGCGGCGCGGATGCCGGGCATCTGGTCGCGCAGGGCGTTGAGCAGCTCGGTGATCCACTGGCGGATCTGCGGTTCCGGGAGCGCGCCGTTGAACGCGTCCACCGGCTGCCCGCCGGCGATCGCGATGACCATCGGCACCGACTGCACCTGGAACAGCTGCGCGATCCGCGGGTTGGCGTCGACGTCGACCTTCGCCAGCACCCACGAGCCGCCACCCTCCTGGGCCAGGCGCTCGAGCACCGGGGAGAGCTGCTTGCACGGTCCGCACCAGGTCGCCCACAGGTCGACGACCACCGGAACCTGCAGGGAGCGCTCGACGACCTCGTCCTGGAAGTTGGCCTCGGTGACGTCGATGACCGCTGCGGTCGCGGGCGCGGCACCACCTTCGCCAGCGGCGGCGGGCGGCTGCGCGGCTGCGCGGGCGTTGGCCTCGGCCCGGTTCTTCAGGGCCGACAAGTCGACTGCGCCCGCCATCGCGGCGGACATTGCTGCTGCGTTCTGGCGTGGATCAGGCCTCGTCACTCCCCCATCCTGACACGTTCCACCAGCCGGGCGGCGGCAGGGCGGCTGATGTTCAGCAGGCGACGACACCGCCTGGCCAAGTCAGACACGCCGTGAACTCCACAGATCAACTCGAAACAGTGAACAACTTCCCTCCATTGAGTGGAAGCCGCTCAAGAACTCTCAAGTTCGTTCGGTTTCACCACCGAAGGACGGACAGGGCCCGCGAGGACTGATGGTCTCGTGCGGCCTTCGGGGTCTCCGTTTGGTGGACCTCCTGAAAGTAGTTCAACGAGAGGTACGAAACAGTGCGTATTGCTACCCGTGTTGCCGGTGTCGCCGGTGCCGCTGCTCTCGGCGTCGTGACCCTGGGCACCGCCGCCTTCGCGGACAGCGCCAACAACAACGGCATCAACGCGATCGACGACAACAACATCAGCGCCGTTCCGGTGCAGCTGTGCGGCAACAACGTGGGTGCCGTCATCGGTATCGTCGTCCCGATCCTGTCGCCGCAGGCGAACAACTGCGTCAACGCGCCGGTCGTCGACCACCCCAAGTTCTGAGGGCCGTCGCAGCCAGCGAGCTGAAAAAGACCGGGGCGGTGTCGGTGCCGACGCCGCCCCGGTCTTTTTAATGCTCCGTCACTGCTCTCGCAGGTGGTTCTCGACTCGCTCCACCTTCGCCCGCAGTTGGCCGGTGTGGCCTGGTCGGATGTCGGCCTTGAGCACCAGGCTGGTGCGCGGGGCTCCGGCCGAGGCTGCTTCGGTGGCTCGCTTCACCACGTCCATGACCTCGTCCCACTCGCCCTCGATCGTGGTGAACATCGAGGTCGTCTCGTGCGGCAGGCCGGACTCCCGGACCACCTTCACCGCAGCCGCCACCGCTTCGCTGACGCTGTCGCTCTCACCGACCCCGCTCGGGGCCACGCTGAACGCCACCAGCACGTCTGCTCCTCCGTTCTTCCGCCCGGCGACAGGTGCCACCAGGCGTTGTGATCATGCGCCACCAACGCAACCACTGTCGCCGATTCCGCCGACTGCGGCACCACAGCCCACGACCGCACAGGAAACCGCTGCTAGCGTCGAACACCATGAGCCCCCGTAGCCCGCTGCCCTTCGACCCCATCGCCCGCGCGGCCGAGATCTGGGCCGAACGGGTAGGCCCGTCGACGACGATGGCCGCGGTCACCAGCGTGATGCGGGTGCAGCAGATCCTGCAGTCCGCGGTTGACAACGCGCTCCGGCCGCACAACCTGACGTTCGCCCGCTACGAGGCGCTGGTGCTGCTGACCTTCTCGCGGCGCGGCAGCCTGCCGATGCGAGTCATGGGCGACCGGCTCCAGCTGCACCCGACCAGCGTCACCAACATCGTCGACCGGCTCGAGCAGGACAGCCTGGTGCGGCGAATGCCACACCCCACCGACCGGCGCACGACCTTGGTCGAGATCACCGAGGACGGCCGGGACATGATGAAGAAGGCCACCGAGTCCGTCAACGAGATCGACTTCGGCCTCCGCGGCATCACCGAACGCCAGACCCAGCAGCTCACCGAACTACTGGTCAAGGTCCGGCACGCCGCCGGCGACTTCTAATGCTCGTTTTTGATCTTTGTTCTTTGATGCGCCGAAGGCGCATAGCCCACCCCTCGCAGCTTGCACCGCCGCGGGTTCTCAGCGTTCGCCTGGCGAGGACGGCCCGACTGCCGTGTATTGGCCATGCATAAAGTCGGGCACCCGCAGACCAGGCGGGCGCTGAGGTTCCGCTACCGGCACCGCCACGCAAAGCGAGGATGGAAACAGATTTTCAGCCCAGCTCGCGGAAGGCGTAGCGGACTCGGCCCCAGAACGTCGGTTCTTCCGAGTCCGATTCGGTCAGCAGGCCGCGGCGGTTGGCCCAGCGCTCGAACCACACCGTCGCCAGCGGCGGGACCGATGCGACCAGTGCCAGCACCAGCACACCGAACCGCCAGCGGAACGGGCTGAACACGACCAGGCAGATCACCACGTAGGCGGTGAAGATCGCGCCGTGGATCCAGCCCATCGCCGTCACGCCGGCCGGCATGTCCAGGCCGTACTTGAACGCCATCGCCACCAGCAGCCCCACCCACGAGAACGCCTCGGCGATCGCCACCAACCGGAACCAACCGGCATGAGTCCGCGGCACGTCGACCCCACTTCCGTCTAGAACGGCACTTCCTGCGAGTGTGCCCGGTGACGCACCTCACCCCCGTACCGGCCAGGTGCCGGTTCCACTAAGGCCGGGTCTGCTCGTCCACCCAGGACAGGTAGTCGGGGTTTCCGCCGATGATCGGGGTGGCGATGATCTCCGGCACGTCGTAGCCGTGCGCGGCCTTCAGGTGCTCGACGAGCGCGGGCAGCCGGGCGGCGGAGGTCTTGATCTGCAACTGCCACTCCGGGTCGTCCTGCGCCGCGCCCTCCCAGACGTAGAAGCTGCGGATCGGCACGACTTGGACGCAGGCGCCCAGGGCGGCCTCGACGACGCCGCGCGCCAGCTCGGCGGCGGACTCCTCGGAGTCGGTCGTGGTCACGACCTGCACATGATCAGCCATTCCCGCAGCGTAACCAGTCGTTTGCAAGACAACCTTGTCAAAGGATCGATTGGGCCGATCGGCTGACGTTCGGGGCCGGGTGGAGGCATTGGCGTGCGGCGGGATTGACAGCGGTCGGCGCGGCGGGGTGCAATGCCGCTCGCCATGACAACGTTGTCTGATTCCGGGAACGTCCGGCGCGCCACCATGAGCGACGTGGCGCGGCTAGCTGGCGTGAGCATCAAAACCGTGTCGCGGGTCGTCAACGCCGAGAGCGGCGTCACCCCGGCCACGGCGGAACGCGTGCTGTCCGCGATCGACCAGCTGGGGTTCCGGCGCAACCTCAGCGCCCGCAACCTCCGGCGCGGCACCGGGACCGGCACGCTGGGCCTGGTTCTGGAGGACCTCGCCAACCCCTTCTACTCGGTGCTGACCCGCGCGGTGGAGGAAGTCGCCCGGACCCGCGGCAAGCAGGTGCTCACCGGTTCGTCCGACGAGGACCCGGCGCGGGAGCGAGAGCTGGTGCTGGAGTTCTGCGCCCGCCGCGTCGACGGGCTGATCGTCGTCCCCGCCGGTCACCAGCACGGCTACATCGCGCACGAGATCAACGCGGGCACGCCGGTGGTGTTCGTGGACCGCCCGCCCGGCAACCTCGACGCCGACGCCGTGCTCATCGACAACTCCGGCGGCACCGCGCTCGCCGCGCAGCACCTCGCCGAGCACGGGCACCGGCAGATCGCGTTCCTGGGCGATGCCCCCGAGATCCACACCGCCGCCGAGCGGCTGCGCGGTTTCCGCGAGGGCTGTGCGCGGGCCGGTGTGCCGTTCGAATCCGACCTGGTGCTGATGGGCCCGCACACCGACGAGTCGGTGGCCGAGGCGTTGAGCACCACCCTGCGGCGCGCGACCGCGCTGGTGACCGGCAACAACCGGATCACCATCCAAGCCCTGCGCGCCTTGGCCGGGCGAGCTGATCGCCCGGCTCTGGTGGGTTTCGACGACTTCGAGCTGGCCGATCTGCTAGATCCGCCGATCACGGTCGTCACCCACGAAACGACGGCGTTGGGCCGGTCGGCCGCCGAGCTGCTGCTCTCGCGGCTCGACGGCGACCGCACCGCACCACGCCGCATCGTCGTCCCCACTCGGCTGTTGGCCCGAGGCTCTGGAGAGGTTGCACGTTGAGTTCTGTCCACGATGAACAGTCGGCGCAGGCGATCGTCCTGCCCGCCAACCAACCGCAGCAGTTCTACCGCGGCGGCACGTCCATCGCGGCGCTGCGCGGCGGCGGTGACGATCGCACGTTCGGCCCGGAGGACTGGATCGGGTCCACCACGACGCGGTTCGGCCAGCCCGAGTCGGGGCTGTCGCGGCTGCCCGACGGGCGTTGGCTGCGCGACGCGGTGCGCGAAGCGCCCGAGCAGTGGCTGGGCGCCGAGCACGTGGCCGAGTTCGGCGACAGCACGGCGCTGCTGGTCAAGCTGCTCGACGCCGGGCAGCGGCTGCCGGTGCACTGCCACCCGTCGGACCGGTTCGCCCAACAGCACCTGGGTTCGCGGTTCGGCAAGACCGAGGCGTGGATCGTGGTCGGCACCAGCGGCCCGAATCCCGTGGTGTACCTGGGTTTCCGGGACGACGTCGCGCCCGAGGTGGTCGAGCGCTGGGTGAGCGCTCAGGACTCCTCGGCGCTGCTGGGGTCGCTGAACGAGATCCCGGTGCGCCCCGGCGACACCGTGCACGTGCCCGCCGGCACCCCGCACGCGATCGGTGAGGGCGTGTTCATCGTCGAGCTGCAGCAGCCGACGGACTTCTCCGTCACATTGGAGTGGCAGGGCTTCCTGTCCGACGCCGAGAGCGCGTTCCTCGGCATGGATCAGCAGACCGCGCTGCAGACCCTCAACCGCAGCGGTTTCGACGACGCCGTGCTGACCTCGCTGATCAAGCGCACCGCGGACCAGGACGCGGCACGGGTCGGGCTGCTGGCAGAGGACGCCGAGCCGTTCTTCCGCGCTGATCGCTTGCACGGCTCGATCGACATTGAACCCTCCTTCGGGGTGCTGATCGTGTTGGACGGCAGCGGGAAGCTTCGCTCCGACGACGGAAGCGACCTCGAGCTGCGGCGCGGCACCACCGTGGTGGTCCCGCACGCGGCCGGGGCCGCGCAACTCGAAGGCGATCTCACCGCGGTGCACTGCCGTCCACCGTCCGCAGGGAGCCGGATATGACCGAACCACTGATGGAAGCCCGCGACCTGGTCAAGCGCTACGGCGGCGTGGAAGCGCTGCGCGGCGCGTCGTTCACCGTCCACCCCGGCGAAGTCGTCGCGCTCATCGGCGACAACGGGGCCGGCAAGTCCACACTGGTCAAATGCCTTTCCGGGGTGGAGCAACCGGATTCCGGGCAGATCCGGGTCGCGGGTGAACCGGTGGTGCTGGACTCCCCCACCACCGCCCGCGCGCACGGCATCGAGACCGCCTACCAGGACCTCGCGGTCGCCCCGGACCTGGATCCGGCGGCGAACCTGTTCCTGGGGCGGGAACTCCGGCGGCCGGGACTGCTCGGCAAGCTCGGGATGCTGGACAAGTCGGGGATGCGGGCGCAGGCCGCCGAGCAGTTCGCCAAGTTCGGGGTGTCGCTGCCGGACCTGAGCGTGCCGATCGGGTCGCTGTCCGGCGGTCAGCGGCAGAGCGTCGCGGTGGCCCGGTCGGTGGCGTGGGCGGACAAGCTGGTGTTCATGGACGAGCCGACCGCCGCGTTGGGCGTCGTGCAGCGCGAGCGCGTGCTGGAGGTGATCCGCCGGGTCCGCGACACCGGCATCGCAGTGGTGCTGATCAGCCACAACATGCCGGAAGTGCTGTCGGTGGCGGACCGGGTCGAGGTGCTGCGACTCGGCAGCCGGGTCGCGCGGTTCAACGCCGCCGAAGCGACCTTGGAGGACCTCGTCGGTGCGATGACCGGCGCGCTGTCGCAGGAGGACGCGAGCTGATGGCCACCCAGCAGAAAACCCAGAAGTCCGAAGTGGACGGCGGCATCGCACCGCAGAACAAGAGCCTCGGCGCAAAGCTGGCCTCCTCCAACACGCTGTGGACCGGTCTGGTGCTGCTCGCGCTGTGCGTGCTGTTCAGCGCGCTGCGGCCGGACGCGTTCCCCACCCTGTTCAACGCGCAGAACCTGCTGGTGCAGGCGGCGCCGCTGCTGATGCTCGCGGTCGGCATGACGTTCGTGATCATCACCTCCGGCATCGACCTGTCGGTCGGCTCGGTGCTGGTGTTCTCCGGCGTCGTCTCGGCGATGACCATGGAGGCGCTCAGCGGCGGTGACGCCACCAACGCGAGCTGGGGTGTGATCGCCGTCGGCCTGATCGTGGCGCTGATCGGCGGCGCGCTGTGGGGCGTGCTCAACGGCGTGCTGGTGGCGGTGGCCCGCGTGCCCGCGCTGATCGTCACGCTGGGCTCGTTCGGCGCGGCACTCGGTGCCGCGCAGCTGCTCACCAACGGTGTCGACGTGCGCACCGTGCCCAGCGCGCTGCGCCACACGCTCGGCACCGGGACGTCGCTCGGGATCGTGCCGAACCTGGTGATCCTGGCCGCGGCGGTCACGCTGCTGGCGATCTGGCTGCTGCACACCACGACCTTCGGCCGCTACACCTACGCGATCGGCTCGAACGCCGAAGCCGCCCGCCGCAGCGGCATCAAGGTCACCCGGCACCTCATCGCCGTCTACACCCTCACCGGGGTGCTGGCCGGGCTGGCCGGGTTCATGTCGCTGGCCTACTTCGGCACCACCACGATCAGCGGCCACAGCAACGACAACCTCAACGCGATCGCGGCGGTCGTGCTGGGCGGCACCAGCCTGTTCGGCGGCATCGGCACGGTGCTGGGCAGCGTCATCGGCGTGTTCATCCCGGCGGTGCTCGACGCCGGGTTCGTGATGGCGGGCGTGCGGCCGTTCTGGCAGCCCATCGCGGTGGGCGCGGTGCTGGTCGTCGCGGTGTGGCTGGACCAGCGCCGACGGCGGGCGCGCAACAACCGCTGAGAAAACTGTCTGACGAACTCATTTTGAATAGCGGTGCGGGTAGCGGAACCTCAGCGCCCGCCTGGACTGCGGGTGCCAACCCTTATGTATGCCAATACACGGCGGCTTGGCCGTCCTCGCCAGGCGAACGCTGAGAACCCGCGGCGGTGCCAGTTGCGAGGGTGGGCTATGCGCCTGGCGGCGCATCAAAGACAAAGACCTGGATCAAAGACAGTCACTGAGAAGTTCTTCCGACCAAACCGGCACAACGGCGTGTGGAGGGTGATTTCGGATGAGAACGTGCAAGACGGTGCTCGCGGTGGGTGCGGCGCTGCTGCTGGCGGGCTGCGGGTCCGGCCAGATCGGTGACACCGGCGGCGGCCAGACCGACCCGAACAACAAGGACCTCGCGCTGATCACCGGTATGCGCGGCGAACCGTTCTACGTCTCCATCGAGTGCGCGGCCCAGCAGGAGGCCGCTGCGGAGGGCTACCAGCTCAACACGCAGGCCCCGGAGAAGTTCGAGCAGGCCGAGCAGTCGCAGATCCTGGGCGGCATCGTCAGCAGCAAGCCCGGTGCGGTGATCATCGCCCCGACCGACGACAAGGCGCTGGCCGCGCCGCTGCAGCAGGCCAAGAGCAACGGCATCCAGGTCGTCGAGGTCGACACCGCGCTCGACGACCGCTCCATCGCGGTCACCTCGCTGTCCTCCGACAACTACGCGGGCGGCCAGCTCGCCGCGCAGACCCTGGCCCAGCTAGTCGGCGACAAGCCCGGTTCGGTGCTGGCGCTGAACACCAAGGCCGGCACCTCCACCACCGACGAGCGCGCCAAGGGCTTCGAGGAGGAGATCGCCAAGCACCCGAACCTGAAGCTGCTGCCGACCCAGTACACCGAGAACGAACCGGCGACCGCGGCCCAGATCGTCTCCTCGACGCTGGCCGCGAACCCGGACCTGGTGGGCGTGTTCGGCACCAACCTCAACACCGGTGAAGGGGCGGCGACCGCGCTGTCCAACGCGGGAAAGTCCGGCCAGGTCCAGCTGGTCGGCTTCGACGCCAGCCCCAAGCAGGTCGACGACCTGCACAACGGCCGCGTCCAGGCGCTCATCGCCCAGGACCCGGCCAAGATCGGCCAGGAGGGCGTCAAGCGAGCGATCGCGGCGATCAAGGGCGAGCAGGTCGAGCGCGAGACCAAGACCGAGATGATCGCCATCACCCGCGACAACATGGACCAGCAGGCGCAGCACTTCTACAAGTCGCACTGCTGATCCGCTCGACCCACCAGCCCCGAACTCGCAGGCCGGGGCTGGTGGGTCGCGGCTACCGTGGGGGTATGGCCTCCTACGGCGAATTTCTTCCCGGGCGCAAGTTGAAGCACGAGGGTGACGAAACCGGCATTTCGAAGGGGCACGACCCCGGCGGTCCGCTGGACCTCGAACGGGGTGTGGTGTTCCTCGCGCCGCCCGCGCAGCCCGCCCCCGACGAGCACCCCGCCCCCAACGAGCACGAGGACTCCGACCAGCCGAGCTGATCGGCGTCACAGGCTGGTAGCGGTTCTCCCCAATCACGCACGGTGCCCGAAAGGCTCCGTTAATGTCCCACGGGCAGATGAACATCGTGAGCGAAATCGTGCAGCGGTGATCACTGTCTGTGCTCTACCGGAGTGCGCCGTACCCACGCGGGGATTTGGAGGAAGGGACGCCGTGCAGCCGAACAACGTGTTTGGGAACGCCGATCTCGAGCAGGCCGAGGCCGTCGAGGACGGAACCGCGCTGATCGGGAACATGAAGCCCGCGGGCATCGAGGGGCCAATCTCCCCCGAGCAGCGGCAGGCCATCGCGCACCGGATCGGCCAGGACTGGAACCGGATCAGCTCCAGCATCGCCGAGCTGTTCGCCACCGGTGTCCCCAGCAACGATCCCCGCACCCAGCAGGTCGTAGGCGAGCACCACCGGTGGATCCGCAACTTCTGGACCCCGGACCGGGCCTCCTACCTGCGGCTGGCGGAGATGTACGTGAACCAGCCGAAGTTCCGCCGCCGCATCGAGCGCCGCAAGCCCAATGGGATGGCGGCGTACCTGCGCGAGGCGATGATCACCTACGCCTGGGCCAACCTGCGCTGACCGCGATCTGTGGCTGTCAGGGCGATCCCGTTGAATGGTCACCATGCGGAGGTGGGTGCTGCACATGGACATGGATGCGTTCTTTGCATCCGTGGAGCAGCTGACCCGCCCCACCGTGAAGGGCCGTCCGGTGCTGGTCGGCGGGGCCGGCCCGCGCGGCACCGTGGCCGGGGCCAGCTACGAGGCGCGCGAGTACGGCGCTCGCTCGGCGATGCCGATGGCCGAAGCGCGCCGCCGCTGCCCCGTTGCCGTGGTGCTGCCGCCGCGGTTCCAGGTCTACCAAGCGGTGAGCAAGCGGGTGCTGGGCATCGTGCGGGAGGTCTCCGACGTCGTCGAGCAAGTGTCGGTGGACGAGGCGTTCCTCGAACCCACCGAGCTGGCCGATGCGCCGACCGAACGCGTCGAGCACTTCGCCACCCAGCTGCGCGCGCGGGTGCAGCGCGAGGTCGGGGTGACCGCTTCGATCGGCGCCGGGCCGGGCAAGCAGCTCGCCAAGATCGGCTCTGACCTGGCCAAACCGGACGGGATGCTGGTGGTGCCCACAGAGGAGCAGTTGGAGCTGCTGTCGGCGTTGCCGGTGCGCAAGATGTGGGGCATCGGGCCGGTGACCGAGTCCAAGCTGCACCGCATCGGCGTGCACACCATCGGCGAGCTGGCCGATCTGCACCTCAACGACGCGGTCTCGCTGCTCGGGCAGGCGCACGGCACCGAGCTGCACCGGCTCGCGCACGGCATCGACGAGCGTCCGGTGGCCGAGCGGGCCGAGGCCAAGCAGGTCAGCGCGGAGACCACGTTCGACGTCGACATCACCGATCGGGCCGAGCTGCTCTCGGAGGTGCTCGGGGTCGCCGAGTCGGCGCACCGCCGGCTGGTGTCTTCGGGGCGGGCGGCGCGCACGGTGACGATCAAGGTGCGCGACTCCGACTTCACCACGATCAACCGGGCCGAGACCTTCACCTCGGCGACCAGCGATTTCGGCGCGCTCTCCGCCGCCGCACGACGACTGCTGCCGATCGCGATCCCGCCCGGGACGCCGGTGCGACTGGTCGGGGTGTCCTACTCCGGACTGGCGACCTCCGAGCAGGAGCCGCTCTTCGACAACCCCGCTGACCAGCCCGGACCTGCCGAACCGACACCGCAACCGGTCGTCCGCCCCACCCCGGAACCGGAGGTCCGGCAGTGGCGGGCCGGCGACGACCTGGTGCACGCCGAGCACGGGCACGGCTGGGTGCAGGGTGCCGGGCACGGCCGGGTCACGGTGCGGTTCGAGACCGCCGCCACCGGGCGCGGGGTGGCCCGCACCTTCGCCATCGACGACCCGCAGCTGAGCGCGGCGGATCCGCTGGACAGCCTCGGCTGGTGATCAGTATTGCGGCTTCGGCTGCTCGCGGCGGTAGTGGCCGATCCACTTCTGCGGGGCGACGTCCTGCACCGCTCCTTCCAGCGCCTTCGGCAGGCGGCTGAACGGCGGCAGGTGGAACCGGTAGCGCTCGCCGGGCATGCCGGGCACCGACGCGGGTTCGGTGATCCGCCAGCGCTCCAGCTCCGGGTGCCGCGCGGGGAAACCGGGGTCGGCCGGGTAGAACTCCAGCGCCCGGCGGCGCTCGGGGGCGATCGGGCGGCGGTTCTGGATCCACGGCAGCGTGCCGACGCCGATGGCCTTGATCTCGTCCCACGCCACGCCGACGACCTCACCGGAGGTGCGCGCGTAGAAACCGCTGCGGTCGATCAGGAACCCGCGGCCGTTGAACATGCCGCGGGACGCGGAGATGAACCACAGGAAGATCACGCCGAACACCAGCTGCCAGACCCACAGGCCGACGGTGCTGCCCTTGCTGGCCAGCGTCGCCGCGACCAGCACCATGCACAGACCGCTGAGTCCACCCCCGATGGCCAGTGCCTTGAAGCTGCTGGCGCTGACATCGACGTCGCGCGCGTCGGCGCTGAGGACGACGGCCCGGTGCCCGCCGCCGGGCTGCACCCGCGTCGCCGGCCCCTGCATCACGTCGCGCTCCGAGGTGTAGCGGGCGGTGCCACGCTCGCCGAGCGGGCGAGCGTGCATCGTCTGCTGCTCCTGGTCGTTGCCCCGGTCAGCGCGTTCCCATCCACCTGGCAGCCACTTCATGCTGTCCAGAGTAGCCATGGCCGACGAAGCCGATCTTGGAAGCCGTCCGATTTCAGGGTCGGCCCCGGGGGATCTCAGGGTCGGTGGCCGATCTCGCTCTTTGATCTTTTGTCTTTCAAGCGGCGCAGCCGCTTAGCCCACCCCCGCAACTTGCACCGCCGCGGGTTCTCAGACGTCGCCTGGCGAGGACAGCCCGTTCACCGTGTATTTGGACATACATAAGAACGGGATCCCGCAGCCAGGCGGCGTCTGAGGTTCCGCCACCCGCACCGCCACGCAAAACGAGCCTGAAAACAGGCTTTCAGGGTCAGGCGCTGGGAACGCGGATGATCAGCGCGTCGCCCTGGCCGCCACCGCCGCAGAGCGCGGCCGCACCGACTCCGCCGCCGCGACGCTTGAGCTCCAGCGCCAGGTGCAGCGCGAGCCGCGCACCGGACATGCCGATCGGGTGGCCGAGCGCGATCGCACCGCCGTTGACGTTGACCTTGTCCTCGTCGATGCCCAGCGCACGCGTGGACACCAGGCCCACGGCGGCGAACGCCTCGTTGATCTCCACCAGGTCGAGGTCGGTCGCGTCGATGCCGTCCTTGGCGCAGGCGGCCTTGATCGCGTTGGACGGCTGCTCGTGCAGGCTGGCGTCCGGACCGGCGACGACACCGTGCGCGCCGATCTCGGCGATCCACTCCAGGCCCAGTTCCTCGGCCTTGGCCTTGCTCATCACCACGACGGCCGCCGCACCGTCGGAGATCTGCGAGGCGGAGCCTGCGGTGATGGTGCCGTCGGAGGCGAACGCCGGGCGCAGCTTGGCCAGGGACTCGGCCGTGGTTCCGGGGCGGACGCCCTCGTCGACGTCGACGACCACCGGGTCGCCCTTCCGGCGCGGCACCTCCACCGGGACGATCTCCTCGGCGAAGATCCCCTTCTCGGCGGCCGCAGCGGCGAGCTGGTGCGAGCGGGCGGAGAACGCGTCCTGGTCCTCGCGGGTCACGCCGTGGCGGGTGTTGTGCTTCTCGGTGGAAACACCCATCGCGACCTGGTCGAACGCGCAGAA
Source organism: Saccharopolyspora sp. NPDC002376 (assembly GCF_053593195.1). Classification (NCBI taxonomy): domain Bacteria; kingdom Bacillati; phylum Actinomycetota; class Actinomycetes; order Pseudonocardiales; family Pseudonocardiaceae; genus Saccharopolyspora; species Saccharopolyspora sp. NPDC002376. The sequence continues at coordinate 129,025 of NZ_JBSFBZ010000010.1, read as the reverse complement.
CAGGCCGTCGTGGGCCATGTGGTCGAGCATCTGCACGTCGCCGTACTTGAAGCCCTCGCGCGACCCGGTGAGCAGGTGTGGGGACTGGGTCATCGACTCCTGACCACCGGCCACCACGACGTCGAACTCACCGGCGCGGATGAGCTGGTCGGCCAGCGCGACCGCGTCCAGCCCGGACAGGCACACCTTGTTGATGGTCAGCGCGGGCACGTCCATCGGGATCCCGGCAGCGACCGCGGCCTGCCGCGCGGGGATCTGCCCGGCGCCGGCGGTCAGCACCTGGCCCATGATCGTGTACTCGACCTGGTCGGGCTGGACGCCGGCGCGCTCCAGCGCGGCCTTGATCGCGAACCCGCCGAGCTGAGCACCGGAGAAATCCTTGAGCGACCCGAGAAGCCGCCCCATCGGGGTCCGCGCACCCGCCACGATCACCGAACTGCCCACGACTACCTCCCGGTCTTCGCCACGCTTCGTCGCGCCGCACCGCCATCATGGCCCGGTCGGCACCACCGGGACCATACCTGCGATGACACCGGGTGCCGCCTGTGACGACCGCCATAGAGAACGTCTGACGAACTCATTTTGCTTGGCGGTGCAAGTGGCGGAACCTCAGGCGCCGCCTGGACTCCGGGAGCCCGTTCTCATGTATGCCAATACACGACGAAACGGGCTGTCCTCGCCAGACGACGCCTGAGAACCCGCAGCGGTGCAAGCTGCGTAGGTGGGCTAAGCAGCTACGCCGCTTCAAAGAAGCGGATTAGCAGTTTCCGGCGCCGGTGGTGGTGTCGCAGAGCCCGGGTTCGGCCGCCCAGGTGAGCTTGGTGCGGGCGTTGACGCCGAGTTCGCGGGAGGCCGAGACGTCGGTCTTCGCGCCGGAGTCGTCCTTGAGCCAGTAGCGGACCTCGTAGTCCTTGCCGGACTTGGTGTAGGTGAAGACGTAGAACGGGTCCGGGACCGGCGCGGGGCCGAAGTCCGGTGCGGTCCAGGCGTCCTCGCCCTGGGCGGCGCTCGGGTCGACGTACAGACAGTCGTACTTGGTGCCTTCGAAGGTGCAGCTGCGCTTCTCGGCTCCGCCGTATCGGGTGACGGTGGCGTCCCTGGTGACGCCGTCGGACTTCAGCCGCTCGTAGATCTGCTCGCAAGCGCCCTGGTCGCAGGCGTGCCAGGCCTTCCACGCGGTGGCGCGGGCTTGAGCCGCGGTGGCGCCGCCGCTGATCGCGCTGCAGTACTTGCCGACCATGTACGGCGCGACCTTCCCCGCGGCGCTGACGGAATCGATGGCGGTCGCAGCGGTTTCGCCCGCGCCGAGACCAGCGGAGTCGAGCTGCCAGATGCCGACGCCGGGATTGAAGAACAGTCCCGCAGCGCGCTGTTCCGGGTCGGCCAGGGCGGTTTGGTCGTCGTAGCGGGACATCGCCATCGGCGACGGCGAATCCCCGGAGCCGGAGACCTCCGGCCAGGTCGTGGACAGCACGAGGTTGGTGGCGTCCGCGGCGCCGATGCCGCAGTCGGCCTTGCCCGCCGCGTCACCGGCGGCCGAGTGCACCGCGTCGTAGGGTTCGGCGCCGAACCGCAGCGGCCCGGCCTTGACCCACGCCCGTTCGCGGAGCAGGTCGTCGGCCCACCGGTTCTCGCCGCCACCGCCGCTTGGCACCCCGTCACCACCGGCGGCCAGGGCCGGCACGCCTAGTCCCAGCACCAGTCCGATCGACGCCAGCAGCACTGCGCTCCTGCGGCCCGGTCCACGTTGCCCGTTCGCCATCTGTGCCCCTCCCGCGTGAATCAGCCACATGTTCGTGCGGAGCAAGGTCACCCGACTCCGCCCATCGGGGCAATTCGATCTTGTGATTTCCACGCTTTTCCCGCGATCAGGGCGCGGTTAGGCTGCGGGCATGCGAACGGAACTAAACGGCCTGGTCACCGCGGTCGACCACGTGGGCATCGCGGTAGCGGACCTGGATGCGGCGGTCGCCTTCCACCGGGACACCTTCGGCCTGGAAGTCACCCACTCCGAGGTCAACGAGGAGCAGGGCGTGCACGAAGCGATGCTGCGCGCCCCCGGCGACACGACGGGCGCGACGCAGCTGCAACTGCTCGCACCGCTGCGCGAGGACTCGGCGATCGCGAAGTTCCTGGACCGCAGCGGCCCCGGCCTGCAGCAGCTCGCGTTCCGGGTGACCGATGTGGAGGCCGCGATGTCCGCGCTGCGCGCCAAGGGCCTGCGCCTGCTCTACGAGGAACCGCGCCGCGGCACCGCGAACAGCCGGATCAACTTCGTGCACCCCAAGGACGCCGGGGGCGTCCTCGTCGAGCTCGTGGAGCCCGCCGAAGTCCACTGAGGGGAGCGCGCTGATCAGCCCAGCTGGGCGTGAGACTCGTGAGTGGCGATGGTGGTTCTCACGACCATCGCCACTCACGAGTGCTCAGGCGGGCAGCAGCAGCATCCGGCGCTCGGCGATGCGTTCCACCGCGGCGCGGCTGTAGGCGAGGGGGAAGTACTCCCCGGTCTGCCACGATTCGGCGAGGTCGCGGTAGTGCGGGTCGTCAGGGTTGCCGGACTGGCCCGGGGTGTTCACCGCGACCGACGAGTCCCAGTCGCCCACGTCCAGGACCATCCGGAACGACGGGCCGGCGGTCTGCCGGAAATCGCTGAACCGGTAGGCGGACTGGTTGACCGTGTCCGGTGACCCGCCGCGCGGCAGCGGGCCGACGTCGAAGCGGGACCGCTCGCCCTCGCAGAACGCCGCCGACGCCGGGTGCTGGAAGTAGCTGTGCTGCAGATTCCCCCACTCCCACATCGGCTCGGCCCTCCCCAACAGCTCGCGCACCTCCGCGTAGGCCGAGCGCAGCGTGTCCAGCAGCAGGCGGTCGCGGGCCGCCGCGTTCGGCAACCACCGGCCCGGTTTCTCCAGCTCGCCGAGCAGCACCAGGGTGTCTGGGGCGTCGATGATCTTGGCCGCCTTCGGCGCCGCGGCCTCGACGAAACCCGGCCCGAGGTGCTTGGACAACCACACCTCGAACAGCGCCGCCGCACCCGAATCAGCCGATTCCACCGCATCCCAGCGCCGCAGCAGTCGCAGCGCTCGACGCAAGGTGGACTCACCGCTGTCCAAATCGGACAGCAGCGCGAGCAACCGGCGAGCCGGGATGGACAACTGGTCGTTCTGCAGCGCCTGCGAATCGGCGATGGTGTGCTTGCTCTGCTGGGACAGCATTTCGGTGATCCGCTGGTGCCGGAACGGGTTGGTCCACTCGTAACCGAGCCCCAGCCCCTGATGTTCCGGCGGCAGGTTGAACTGGTTGGCGGTGGCGATGAACCCGGCCGCCGGGTTGAGCCGACGCGGCAGGTCGTCACCCGAGTAGAAGCCGTTCCACTCGAAACGGCCGTCACCGGGCACCGGCAGCAGGCCGTCGAAACCGACGCGTTTGGGCGCCAAACCGCCTGGCACCCAACCGATGTTGCCGTCCACGTCGGCGTAGACCTGGTTCTCCGTCGGCGCACCCCAGTTGCGCATGGCCCGGGTGAACTCGTCGAAGTCGCGGGCCCGCATGTAGGCGATGCTGCCGAAGTACGGCGACATCCCGGGCGACAGCCACGCGGTGCCCACCGCATAAGCGAGGTTGCGCTTCTCGTCGACGTAGATCACCGGGCCGTGCCGGGTGAAGACCAGCTCGACGGTCTGCGCCGCACCGCCGCGCACCTCGACCTGCTCGTTGAGCACCGTCATCGACTCCCAGCCGTCCCGGTACCGGTAGCGGCGGTGATCGGCCGGATCCAGCTGGTAGACGTACAGGTCCTCCTGGTCCACCGGGAAGATCGTCAGGCCGAAGGCGACGGTTCCGTTGTGCCCGATGGAGATCCCCGGCAGCGCCGGCTCCCCCGCACCGATCACGTCCAGCCCGGGCGCGGACAGGTGCGCCAGGTAGCGCAGCGACGGCGCCGAGTAGGAGCGGTGCGGATCGTTGGCCAGGATCGGGCGTCCGGTGGCGGTGCGCTCACCGCTGATCACCCAGTTGTTGCTGCCCTCGGCGGCCGCGTCGCGGGCCGACTTGCGGACCCACCCCGCGGAGAACTCCACGCCCCGGGTGGCCAGGTCGAAGACCTCGAGCACGTCGTCGGGCACCGCGCACGGGTCGAAGCCGTCGGGCACCTCCACCCGGTGGTCCGGTTGCAGGCCCTGCCTGATCAGGTCGGCGTCCAGCCCGGCGGCGCAGGTCACCTTGACCCGCTCGACCTCGCTGGTCAGGTTGCGGGTCAGGCCGTGGCTGCGGATGCGCACCACGTCCGCCGGATCCCAGCGCGCCGGGCCGTAGCCGAGCTTGCCGAACTCGGGCGGCAGGTGCTCGGGGTTGGCGTCGAGCCAGTCGACGTAGGCGTTGATCCCGTCGGTGAACCGGGTCGCGATGTGCTGCGCGTCCGGCGAGTAGCGCGCCCACTCCGCGTCCATGTCGCCCCGGTACAGGAACAACCTGGTCGCGCGGTCCTGCTGCACGTAGGCGGGGCCGAGCACCTCGGCGAGCCTGCCGAGTCCGCGCCGCCGCCACAGGTCGATCTGGAACAACCGCTCGCGGGCGGCGTTGAAGCCCTGCGCGAAGAAGAGGTCGTCCTCGTCGCGAGCGTAGATGTGCGGGACGCCGTAGCGGTCCTCGATCACCTCCACCGGCGCCCGCAATCCCCGCACCGGGTATTCCACGTGGTTCTGCGCCGCATCCGCCGTGGCACCCGTCATCACACCGACCCCCGCGATCCCGACCCCTGTGGCCACCAGCCCTTGTCTTCGGGAGAACCGCAACCGACCAATGCCCACAACGACCTCCCGCACCGACCCGATGCAGGAGATCTTTGTGCGAGCGACCGTCTTTCACAAGGCCGAAGAGGTTTCAGATGTGTGTTGCTCAGGACGATTCGGGCTGAGTTCTCGCGCAATGGGATCCGACACCGGTTCAGGCGGGCTTGACCTTGCGAGGCTTGCCGACACCGAGCTCCAAGGCCCGGGCGATGAACCCGATCTCGCGGTCCAGCTCGTCGTCGTGCGCGCCGTGCCGGGCCACCGAGTGCCGGTGGTTGACCACCCGCGCCAGCAGCAGCGCGGCGGTGTCGATGTCGCAGCTCGCCGGACCCGGCGGCAGCGCCAGCTCGATCACCCCGCGGATCTGCTCCACGACGTGCCGGAACCGCTGCTGCAACGCCTCCCGGACCGCGACGTGCGTGTCAGCCTCCCGCCACAGCAGGTGGCTGAGCAGCGGCGACGCCTCCAACCGGGCGTCCAGCTCGCGCACCAGCCGACGCAGGCTGCCCGCGACATCACCGCGCACCGCGACCCGGTCCGAGACCACCGGATCGTCGGGCAGCTGGTCGACCAGCGCGGTCAGCAGGTCCTGCTTGCGGCGGAAGTAGTAGTGGATGAGCCCCTTGGGCACCTCGGCGCGCTCGGCGATCCGCGAGGTCGGTGTGGCCTCGAAACCATGCTCCGCGAACAGCTCACCAGCCGACTCGAGGATCCGCTCCCGCGCGGATGAGCCGCCATCTCCCGGTCGAACGCCGTCCCCCGACCGCCCGGAGTCCGAAGTGGACCCGGGTGAGCGACCGCCCGGCGCCTGCGCCATCGACCCGACCTCCCGCCGCCTGCGCACCGGAGAAGCGCGCGGCCCGGACGTTACCGCCAGGCCGCGCGCACGCCGTACCCGTGAGTGGCCGCGCCGCGCGCGACCACGAGCGCCGTCAGTGCTGACCGGCGATTCCGCGGTGCGCGGCGTTGGCCTCCGGCAACGCGGCCGCACCGGCGATCACCGCCAGCACACCGACGATCCACGAAGTCCACGACGCACCGGTGTGCGCGGTGTACCCGAGGACCCACGGCGAGATGAACAGCAGCACTCCGATCAGCATGTGGGAGTACTCGCTGGTCATCGACCCGGGCATGGCCAGCGACCACACGCTGGCGATCACCAGCAGCGCACCCAGCACGATCATCGCGGACAGCGCCGACCCGCTGGTCGGCGTCCAGAGGGTCCCGATGATCAGGTAGGCGCCGAGCACCACCCCGGCCCAGTCCTGCCAACGAACCCAAGGCTTCACAGTCGAACCGCTCTCGGCCACGTCGATCACCTCCGCAGAACTCCACTGAAAACTCCGACCAACAACTCCATTCCACGCTTGGTTGGCCAGCCGGTCAAGACAGTTTCACCGGTTCCCGGTTTGCCCGGTTCGTCACTGTCCGGATTGGCGTTCGCCGGTTTCAGTTGCGAGGGTTGGGGGTTGCGCGACGCGCCGGGCGTCGGAGTGATCTACGTGGCTCGGAAAATCCGGCCGATACGCGCCACACCTCCCACAACAACGCTGCCTTCCAGGTAACTTGGTTCCCATGGGCCTTGCCGACGACCGCGACTTGCTACCCCTTGGATCGGGTTTCGACCTCGTTCGAAAGAACGGCTACGACCGTGCCCAGGTCGATGAGCACCTGGAGCGCCTCGACGCCGACATCCGCATCCTGAGCGCGGATCGCGATGCCGCCGTCTCCCAGGCCAACGACCTGTCCAAGCAGCTGGAGTCGGCCCGCTCCGAGGTCGAGAACCTGCGCGGCCAAGTGGACCGGCTGGCCAAGCCGCCGACAACCCTGGAAGGGCTCAGCGAGCGCCTGCAGCGGATGCTGCGCCTGGCCCAGGACGAGGCAAACGATATCCGCGGCCGCGCCGAGGACGACGCGTCCCAGATCCGCGCGCGCTCCGAAGCCGAGGCCAACAACCTGCGCGCCCGCTACGAGCGGTTGATCTCTGAGGTGGATAGCCGGCGCTCCGAGATGGAGACCGAGCACCGCGCGCTGATGGACCGCGCCAAGGGCGAAGCGGAGCGGATCACCCGGGAGGCCGAGGAGAACCGCAAGCGCGCCGAAAAGGAGTCCGAGGCCCGCCGCACGCAGGTCGAAGAGGACTTCGAGATCGCGATGGCCGCGCGCCGCAGCGAATCGATGCGCATCCTGGCCGAGCAGGAGGCCAACAGCAAGTCCGAGGCCGAGCGCCGCGTCCGGGAGGCCACCGACGAGTCCAACCGCCGCCTGCGGGAGGGCACCAACGAGGCCCACCGCCGAGTTCGCGAAGCAACCGACCAGGCCAACCACCTGGTCGGCGACGCGACGGCGACGGCCGAGAAGCTCACCCGCGAGTCCACCGAAGCGGCCAACAAGCGCGAGCGCGAATCCATCGAAGCGGCGGAGAAGCTGAAGCGCGAGAGCACGGCGGCCGCCGAGAAGCTCGAACGCGAGAGCACCGAAGCGGCCAACAAGCTCGAACGCGAGAGCACCGAAGCGGCCAACAAGCTCGAACTTGAATCCATCGAAGCCGCGGAGAAGCGCGAACGCGAATCCATCGAAGCCGCGGAGAAGCGCGAACGCGAATCCATCGAAGCCGCGGAGAAGCTGAAGCGCGAGAGCACGGCGGCCGCCGAGAAGCTCGAACGCGAGTCCACCGAAGCGGCCAACAAGCGCGAGCGCGAATCCATCGAAGCCGCGGAGAAGCGACTGCGGGAGTCCAAGCAGGAAGCCGAGCGGCTCGTCACCGAGGCGACCACGAAGTCCAAGCACATGATCCGCGAGTGCACCGAGGAGGCCACCCGCCTCATCGACGACGCCACCCGCGAGAGCAAGCGCCTGGTCACCACGGCCCGCGAGGACGCCCGCACCCGCCTCAGCTCGACCACCGAGGAAGTCCAGCGCCGCCTCACCAAGGCCGACGAGCACGTCCAATCGCTGACCCAGCTCCGCGAAGCAGTGGCCAGCAAGCTCCGCGACGTGGCCAAAATGCTCGGCCAGACCACGCCCCTCCTCGAACGCCTCGACCAGGAGGACGCCGAAGAGGACAAGCTCCGCGTGGCCGCGGCCGAAGCCCGCGAACAAGCCCGCAAGGACGCCGAAGAAGCCCTCGCCCAGGACAGCCGCGTGACGCCGAAGGCCGCGCAGCAGGCGAAGCCCGAAGCGGCGGAAGCCGCGAAGGGTTCCGAAGCCGCGAAGCCGGCGAAGGACGCGACGAAGTCGCCGCAGGCCGCAGGCCCGAAACCGGCCGAGCCTGCGAAGCAGGCGCAGGCCACGGCGGCGAAGGCGGAGCAGCCGGCAGCGGCGAAGCCTGCGAAGCAGGCGCAGCCGAAGGCGCAGGGCGACAAGCCGTCGGGCGGCGGCGGAGCCGTCGACGACGACCCGACGGAGCAGATCCACCGCGACGTAGTCAGAGGCGGCCAGGCTGTCCAGTCCCGCGGCCAGTCCAACCAGCCCCGCCAGTCCAACCAGCCCCGCCAGTCCAACCAGAACGGCCAGACCACCGCCAAGGCCCAGTACGGTCCGCACGACGAGCCGACCCGCCGCATCCAGCTCCCCGTGCCGGAGAAGGACACCAAGAACGGCCAGCGCTCGCAGACCACGAGCCAGCAGCGCCGCTAAAGCCCTACCCTGATCGAAGAAGGGCGCCTTTCACCGAACGACCGGGTGAAAGGCGCCCTTCTTCGATCCGCGCTCGGTTGGTCTCTTGCATCTGACACCGTGTCAGCTCGTAGACCGGAGGTGTCATGTTCAGCATTGGAGATTTCGCCAGGCACGGGCGGGTGTCGGTCCGGATGTTGCGGCACTACGACGCCATCGGGCTGCTGCAGCCCGCCCACGTCAACCGGTCGACCGGTCATCGGGCCTACCATGCGGCGCAGCTCGCTCGGCTCAACCGGATCGTCGCGTTGAAGGAACTCGGGTTCACCCTGCAGCAGGTGCAGCAGATCCTCGACGAGGAGTTCAGCGCCGAGCAGTTGCGCGGCATGCTCACGCTTCGGCAGGCCGAACTGCAGAACCAGATCGAGGCGGACACCGCCCGGTTGACCCGTGTTCGAGCGCGGCTCCAGATCATCGAAACAGAGGGAACCATGCCAACCGAAGACGTGATCATCAAGTCCCTGCCCGCGGTGCGGGTCGCCGAGTTGTCCGGCACCGCGCGGAACATGGATCCGCAGTCGATCGGCCCGGTGATCCAGGGGCTCTACGGCGAGCTGTGCGCGGCCCTGGAGCGAGCCGGGGTGACGCCGGTCGGCCCGGCGACCGGCTACTACACGGACGGCGAGGACGCTGACACCGTGGTCGTGCACGCCGGGATGCCGGTCAACGTCGAGCCGGATCCGGCGTTCGAGTTCGACGTAGTGGACCTGCCTGCGGTGGAGCAGGCGGCGACGATCGTGCACCGCGGTTCGATGGACGACTGCCTGCCCACCTACCAGGCGTTGGCGCAGTGGATGGAGGCCGCTGGGCACCAGCCGGGCGGCGCGGAGCGCGAGGTCACCCTGGCCTGTCCGGACGATCCGGCCGGGATGGTGACCGAGATCCAGACGCCCATCGCTTCCCGTTAACTTTTTCAGCACGGGTTTCGCGTCATAGGTCCTGCGGCCCGCTCTCTCTACTCCTGGAGGGGGCGGCCACTGCACCTGCAGGAAAGGACCACGTCGATGGTGGACCAGGACTTGCCGACCGATGATGACGCAACCGCCCGTGCCAGGCGGCCGGCGGGGAACTACTTCGTGTTGCCCAGCGAGATGGCCGACGAGCTGCGGCGGGCCGAAGCGAAGCGGACCGAGCAGGACTCGCGCCTGCCCGCCAAGGACGACGACTAGCGCGGGTCAGGCGAACTGGGCCAGCCACGGTCGCACGGCATCGGCGAACTCCTCCGGTGCCTCGACCGGCGGCAGGTGACCTGCGCCGGGCAACGTCACCAGCTCACCTTCCGGGAGCGCGTCCGCGAGTTCGCGGGCCTGCTCCCGGGACGTGAGGGGATCCTCCTCGCCCACGACCACCAGCGCCGGACCGGCGAACACCCGCAGCGCATCCGTGCTGTCCGGGCGGCTCGCCATCGCGCGCTGCGCCCAAGCAACGCCCTCCGGCGGCTGCGCGTCGATCAACTCCCTGACGCGCTCACGCACCTCGGGGCGCTGCTCGCGCGTAGTGCGGCCGAGAACGTTGGGCAGTGTGGCGTCGGCCAGCCATCCGCTCGTGCCTTCGCGCTCCGCGCGGTCCGCGGCGTTGAGGCGGTTGGCGCGCTGCTCGTCGTTGTCGGCGACAGCTTTCGTGTCGACCAGCAGCAGTCCGGCGACGCGCTCCGGCGCGGCTCTCAGCACGCCCATCGCGACGTAACCGCCCATCGAACAGCCGCCGAGCACGACCTTCCGCAGCTCCAACCGGTCGAGCAGTTCGAGGATGTCGGCGGCTGCGGTGTCGATGCTCGGGTGCTCGGCCGCCCAGCTGTTGTCGCTCGGCTCGGCCAGGCTTCGCGCCCACGAGCCGTCCAGCGGGCTCTCCCCCAGTCCTCGCTGGTCCGGCGTGATCACCCGCGCCTGCTCCTCCAACCTGACGCGAGCCGGGTTCCACATCCGCGCGTCCGCCGGGAACGCGTGCAGCAGCACCAGCGGTGTCCCGACGCCCGATTCGATGAAGTGCACCGCCCCATCGTGCCGCACCGGCACCGCCGACGCGGCGCAGCGACGGGAGCGTTTCGCCTACAGCCCCCACGACTTGCTGAGGTGCCAGGCGGCGCAGACGTCGACGTCGAGCAAGTAGGCGCCGGCCTGTCCGCACTGCCCGTCCGCCGTACCCGGGTCGATCGGCTGGCCGTGGCCCATGCCGGTGATCGAGACGGTTTCGACCAGGGTGCGCCCGGAGCTGTCGGCGTAGCTCTCGTGCGGGTAGCCCGCGATGGTGTCGGTGGAGGTCGGCGTGGCCGGGATGCCGTGCACGTTCGTCCACTGCTCGACCAGTTCGCGCTGGTTCACCGGTGCCACGGTGTAGTCCGCGGTGCCGTGCCAGATGCTCATCGTCGGCCACGGCCCCTGGTGCGAACTCGCGCCGCGCACCGCATCGCCCCACTGCTCGGGTGTGCGGTCCTTGCCGGGGTTCATGCAGGTGAACGCGTCGATCGCGGACGTGGCGCAACCGAAGGGCACACCGGCCACGACACCGCCGCCGGCGAACTTGTCCGGATACGCGGCGAGCATCACCGCGGTCATCGCCCCGCCCGCTGACAGGCCGGTGACGTAGGCCCGCGACGGGTCCGCCCCGGTGTCGTCGATGGCGCGCTGGACCATCTGCGCGATCGATTCGGCCTCGCCGCTGCCCCGCGCGATGTCGCCGGACTGGAACCAGTTGAAGCACCGGTTGGCGTTGTTGGCCTGCTCCTGCCGCGGCAGCACGAGGGTGAACTTCGCTCTGTCGGCCATTTCCACCCAGCCCGCGCCGGTGCCGTAGCCCGCCGCGTCCTGGGTGCAGCCGTGCATCGCGACGACCACCGGGCGTCCTTCCGGCAACCCGTCGGGGACGTACTCGAACATGCGCAACGCACCGGGATTGGTGCCGAATCCGGTCACTTCCCGGAGTTCGGCCGCCGAAGCCGTTGGAGCCGAGATGATCATCGCCATCAGCACCGCCGCGATCAGGGATGGCATCCGCACGCGAACCACCTCCTTGTGGTTCGAACCACGCTAGGGCCAGGCAGAGCTCGTCTTCCACAGTGGACAGCACTACTCCTGAACACCGATTTGTGTGTCATGCCCACATATCCGCCCTCCGGTCGCAGCCCTAGCGTCACGAGGCGAAACCGAGGAGGTCGCCCGTGCGCAGGGGAATCACGCTGCTAGCCGCCGGATTGCTCACCGGCACGTTGTTCGTCCCGACCGCGTCCGCCGCTCAGCGGTGCGGTCCCGAAGTGCGGGTTCCCGGTGCGGCGCACCAGGAATCGGCCTGCCTCGACGACCTGACCACCACCGGCACGCTCGCCTCCGGGCACACGGTGCAGGCCGACTGGGCCGGGCTGACCGCCGCGGACCTGCCCGCACCGGGCGCGGTGCCGGGCCGGCAGATCGACGGCTACTTCCCGGACACCTCGACGACCAACGAGAACCACGGCTGGAACCACGACGCCCAGTTCGTGCTGCGCCTTCCGCAGCGCTGGAACGGCGGCCTGGTGGTGTCCGGGACTCCGGGAAACCGCAGGCAGTACGCCAACGACCGGGCGATCGCCGACCACGCGCTGGCCGCCGGCTACGCCTTCGCCGCCACCGACAAGGGCAACACCGGCGCGGAGTTCTTCACCGACGGCGACCGGCCTGGCGACGCGATGGTCGAGTGGAACAACCGGGTCACCGAACTGACCATCGCCGCCAAACTCACGGCCTCGCGCTACTACGGCCGACCGCCGACGCAGACCATCGCCGCCGGACTGTCCAACGGCGGCTATCTGGTGCGCTGGCAGTTGGAGAACCGGCCGTGGCTCTACGACGGCGGAGTCGACTGGGAGGGCACGCTGTGGACCCAGCGCGACAACCTCCTGACGTTCCTACCGCCGGCGCTGCGCGCCTACCCCGCCGGTGACGAACGTGCAGTCCTGGCAGCGGGTTTCGCGCCGGGCTCGCAGTTCCTGTGGGACTACCACCACCGCGTCTACTGGGACCTGACGCAGCGGATCTACCGCGAGGAGTTCGATCCCGGCTTCGACGGCGACCGGCAGGCCGGAATCCCGTTCTGCCGCAGCGGAACCCCGGGCTGCGACGCCGACTACGACTACGCCGCACGCCCCGCGCAAGTGCACCGGGCCGTCGAGCGGGTCGCGCTGACCGGACGCATCGGCAAACCGCTGATCACCCTGCACGGAACCCTGGACACGCTGCTGCCGATCAGCCGCAGCTCGGACGTCTACGCCGAGATGGTGGCCGCCAACGGTCGCGGTGACCTGCACCGGTACCACCGCATCGAGAACGGCAACCACACCGACGGCCTCGCCGACGAATTCCCCGGACTCGAGCCGCTAGCCCCGCACTTCCACGACGCGTTCGACGAACTGCGCACTTGGTTGCGCGCACGCGGCTAGCCCTGCAAGGTGTGCAGGCGCAGGGCAAGTTGGATCTCCAGCGCGCGGTCCGGCGCCTGCCAGTCCGCGCCGAGCAGCGAGCCGATGCGGTCGAGGCGCTGCACGACGGTGTTGACGTGCACGTGGAGGACGTCCTTGGCGCGGGTGAGGTTCGCGCCGGTCTCGAAGTAGGCGTTCAGCGTGGCGAGCAGTTCGGTGCCGCGGCGGGCGTCGTAGTCGAGGACCGGTCCGATCGTCCGCTGCACGAAACCACGCAGATCGGTCTGCTCACCCAACAGCACGCCGAGAAAACCCAAGCCGTCCATCGACGCACCCTCGCCCACCCGCCCGAGCGCGAGCAGTGCCCGCAGGCAGCGAGCGGCTTCGGCATGCGCCGCGGCGATTTCCCGAGGTCCATGCGCAGGCCCTGAAGCCCCAACCGTGACCGGGCTGTGCACTGCGGATCGAAGGGTCTCGGCGATCCGCGCCGCAAGCGATCCGGCGTCGATGGCCGGGACCAGGAAGACGACTTCCTCCGCGTGAATCCCCGCGAGCGCGGCGCATCGACCGGCAGCCACCGCCAGCCGAGTACGCGGCACACGCTCAGCATGCGCGATGAGCACGGCATGCGGCTCAACCAGGTCCAACCCCAGTCGCTCAGCGCGAGCCAGCAGCGCCCCCGGATTGCGCTCAGGCGCCGTGAGCAGGTCGGTCAGCAGCTCACCACGCACTTCGTCCTCAGCCTTGGCAACCGAACGCCGCAGCATCAACAGCAATGCCGTGACCACGGCAGCCCGCTCGAACAGCCGCCGATCGGCGTCCACCAGCTCACCACGGCCGGAAAGCACGAGACTTCCGAGAAGTTCCGGACCGGCCTGCACCGCGCACACCCATCCGTCTGATGTGGACATCGCACGTCCGCTCGCGCGCGAGGCCGCGATCGCAGCCGCCGACGGCACCGGAGCCACCGGATCGTTGGTCAGCCCGGCACCGTCAGCGTCGAACACGCTGATCTCGCCGTGCAGCACATCTGCCATCGCAGCCGCCACTTCCGGCACGTCAGCGCCTCGCAGTGCGAGGTCCATGAGCCGGTCGTGGGCTTCCTCCGCGCGGTGCAGGGCCGCGCTCTGCTCGCTGATCTCCTCCAACAGCGCGGCGTTGTCCAGCGCGATCGCGGCGTGGTCGGCCAGCGACGACAGCAACGCGATCTCGTCCGGGGTGAACTCGCGGGGAGTGCGGTCCGAGGCGTAGAGCACGCCGATGACCTGCTCGCCGAGCGCCAGCGGCACACCCAGGATCGCCGTCAGCCCCTCGTCGCGGACCGCCGAGTCGATCGGCCAGGTGTGCCGGTACCGCTCGTCGCCGAAGTAATCGCGCGTCGCGTACGGCTGGGCGGCCTGAGCGACCAGCCCGCCCAAGCCCTCCCCCATCCCGAGCGTCACCTTCTGGAACAGTGCCGACACCGAGCCGTCGGTGACCCGCATGTAGGTGCGCCCGGCGGCCTCGTCGTTGAGGCTCAGGTAGGAGACGTCCACGCGGAGCAGGGTGCGGGCCCGGCGCACGATCGACCGCAGCACCGCGTCGGTGTCGCGCAGCCTGGCCAGGTCGCTCGCGGTGTCGAACAACGCGCTGAGCTCGGCCTCGCGGCGGCGGTGTGCGGTGAGCGTGCTGTGGATCCGCAGCGCCAGCGCGGTCGCCCGGCTCAGCTGCGGGTTCTCGACCGCGACGTGCGCCAGCTGCTCGCCGCCCGCACCGTCGGCGAGCAGTTCGAGCAGCCGGACCACGTCGTCGTTCACCCGCTCATCTTGGCACCGCGGCCTGCCGCTGCGGGGCTTCATCGTGCAGCGAAGTTCCCGCGGTTTCCCGCGCCACCAGCACCGCCGCCACCGTCACCACGCACATCGCCAGCAGGTAGACCGAAACCGCCACGGTGCTGCCGAACTGCTGCAGCAGCGCCACCGAGATGATCGGCGCCAACGCGCCCGCCGCGATCGACGACAGCTGCCCACCGACGGAGAGCCCGGTGTAGCGGACCCGAGTGGCGAACTGCTCGGCGAAGAACGCCGCCTGCGGTCCGTACATCGCGCCGTGCAGCAGCAGACCGACGGTGGTGGCCAGCGTGATCACCCACGGCGATCCGGTGTCCAGCAGCGCGAAGTAGGCGAAGCCCCACACACCCATCGACACCGCGCCGAACAGGTACACCGGCTTGCGGCCCACCCGGTCCGACAGCGCACCCCACAGCGGGATGGTCACGAAGTGCAGCGCAGAACCGATCAGCACCGCGTTGAGCCCGACCGACTTCGGCATGTCCAGCGGGCCGGTCACGTAGACCAGGATGAACGCGGTGAGCACGTAGTACGAGACGTTCTCGGCCATCCGCGAACCGATGGTGATCAGCACCTCGCGCCAGTGATCCCGGAACACCGCCACCACCGGCACGTGCTCGCTGTGCTGCTCGGCCTTGCGCTGGGCGTCGAGGAAGACCGGCGATTCGCTGACCGCGAGCCGGATCCACAGGCCGATCACCACGAGCACGCCGGACAGCAGGAACGGAACCCGCCAGCCCCACGTCAGGAACGCCTCGTCGGACTGCGTCGCCGCCAGCACCGCGAGCACCGCGGTGGCCAGCAGGTTGCCGCCCGGCGCACCGCACTGCGGCCACGACGCCCACAACCCGCGACGACGGTCCTCGCCGTGCTCGGACACGATCAGCACCGCGCCGCCCCACTCGCCGCCGAGCGCGAAGCCCTGAACCAGGCGCAGCAGCGTGAGCAGCACCGGCGCGAGCGCGCCCACTGCGGCGTGGGTGGGCAGCAGGCCCATCGCGCAGGTGGCGCCGCCCATCATCAGCAGGCTCACCACCAACAGCTTCTTGCGCCCCACCCGGTCGCCGAAGTGACCGAACACCAACCCGCCCAGCGGCCGGGCCAGGAACCCGATCGCATACGTGGTGAACGCCAGCAGCGTGCCGGTGAGCGGATCGGCCTCGGGGAAGAACAGCTGGTTGAACACCAGCGCGGCGGCCGAGCCGTAGAGGAAGAAGTCGTACCACTCGACGGTGGTACCGATCAGGCTCGCGCCGACGACCCGCGCGATCGAGCCGCCCCGCGCGTTGCCGGATCTGTTGCTGGCCAAGGCGAACACTCCTTTGTGTCAGGCCGGATCAGGCGGCGGTCCAGCCGCCGTCCATCGGAAGGGAAACCCCGGTCAGGTGGGCCGCGTGGTCCCCGCACAACCACCGCACGAGCTCGGCGACCTGCGCCGGATCGATCAGCTCCTTGAACGCGGCCCGGCGCAGCAGCACGTCCTCGACCACCTCGGACTCGGCGATCCCGTGCGCGGCGGCCTGATCGGCGATCTGCGCGCGCACCAGCGGTGTGTCGACGTATCCGGGGTTGACGCAGTTGCTCGTCACGCCATGCTCCGCACCTTCCAGTGCGACCACTTTGGACAGGCCTTCGAGCGCGTGCTTCGCGGTCACGTAACCGGCTTTGAACGGACTGGCGCGCAGCCCGTGCACGCTGGAGACGTGCACGACGCGCCCCCAACCCCGGCCGTACATGTGCGGCAAAGCGTTGCGCACCAACTGGAACGGGGCGGTCACCATCACCTGCTGCATGCGGGTGAAGGTGTCCAGCGGGAACTCCGGCAGCGCGGCGACGTGCTGAAAACCGGCGTTGTTGACCAGGACGTCGACCTCCGCGGGCAGCGCGTCCACCGCCGCCGGATCGACGAGGTCCGCCACGTGCGCCCGGCCACCGACCTCCTCGGCGACCTGCTCGGCGGAGGCCCGATCGAGGTCGACGACGTGCACCTCCGCACCGTCCGCCGCGAGCGCCCGGGCGCACGCCCGCCCGATCCCGCTGCCTGCACCGGTCACCAGGGCCACCCGCCCGCCCAGCGCCCCGACGTGCGCGTTGTCACTCATGCCGTAGGACGTTAAGCCGCATCCCACCGCTGGGATATGTGTTCCTCCCCCACAAGATCGCGCAGAACTGTGGCTCCACTCGCCACTCCCCGTCGTCCGCGCCGAAAATCAGCTGCTCTACGACGGGTAGGGCGGTTACCGTTCGCGACGTGGCCGAGCCAGAAGAGATCCGCACCCGGCGGCTAGTACTGCGCCGCCCCGAGCCCGCCGACGCCGAGGCATTCATCGCCCTGCACGGCACCCCGAGGCCTACCCCCACGACAGCAGGCTGCGACGATCCCCGGAGCAGGCACGCCAGCAGCTCGCCTGGTTCCGCGAGAAGTGGGACGAGAACGGCATCGGCAACTGGACGATCCGGCTCGCCACGTCCAGCGAGGTGATCGGCTTCGGCGGGATCCAGCTCTCGTCAGAAGACGGCGACCAGGTGTTCAACCTCTACTACCGGCTCTTCCCGGCCGCGTGGGGCCACGGCTACGCACCGGAGATGGCCGAGGCCGCGCTGAGCTGGGCGCGACGCCACCGATCGGACCTGCCAGTGGTGATCGTGACGGATGCCGACAACACGGCCTCGATCCGCGTCGCCGAGAAGCTCGGCTTCACGCTGCACCAACGGCGCGAACGCGACGGCCGCCCCGAGGTCGTGTTCCAACTGACGCACCCGCGCTGAGCCCGAAAACCAGCTGCTCGACAGCAGGTTGGGCGGCTACCGTTCGCAGCGTGGTCGAGCCCGAGGAAATCCGCACCCGGCGGCTGGTGCTGAGCCGCGTCCAGCCCGCCGACGCCGAAGCCTTCATCGCGGTGCACACCGCTCCGGAGGCCTACCCCTACGACGACTGGTCGCGCCGATCACCCGAGCAGGCCCGCGAACTGTTCGACCGCTTCCAGCAGAACTGGACCTCGGACGGCATCGGGTACTGGACGGTCCGCCGCACCGGATCCAGCGAGGTGCTCGGCTTCGGCGGTGTCCGGCACTCGTTGGAGGGCGACAAGCCGGTGCTGAACCTCGCCTACCGGTTCTGGCCGAGCGCGTGGGGTCACGGTTACGCGCCGGAGATGGCCGAGGCAGCAGTGTGCTGGGCGCACCAGCACCGCCCCGGCCGGCCTGTGGTGATCGTGACCGACACCGACAACGCCCCGTCGATCCGCGTCGCCGAGAAGCTCGGCTTCGCGCTGCACCAACGGCGCGAACGCGACGGCCGGCCGGAGGTGGTGTTCCGGCTGGTCAGGAGTTGACGATGGTGACCTGGCGGGTTTCCGACGGGCCGTCCCAGGTGCGCGGGAGCGGGGTCGGGACGTCCGGGGCGATCGTCCGCACGATGGCGTCCAGCGCTTCTTCCGCCTTGCCGACCCAGAGGTGCTTGGTGTCCGGGAAGCCGGTCACCTCGGCCTGCGGGATCGAGGCGAAGCGCTTGGTCGCTTCTTCGGGGCGCAGGTAGTCGTCGAACTCCGGGATCAGCGCGTGCACCGGCTTGCCCGATTCCGCCCAGGCGCTCAGGTTCTCCTCCGTGCTCCAGCGCAGCGGCGGGGAGATCAGCACCGCGCCCTCCACCAGCGGGTCCAGGCCGTGCACCAGGGTCAGGTCGGTGCCGAACGACCAGCCGACCAGCCACACGTTCGGCAGGTCGTGGAAATCGGCGAACTCCAGGGCCGCCGCCACGTCGAACCGCTCGGAGTTGCCGCTGTCGAAGCTGCCCTGGCTGCGCCCCGCTTCGCTGGCGGTGCCGCGCGTGTTGAACCGCAGCACCGCGAAGTCGGCGAGCGCGGGCAGGCGGAACGCCGCCTTGCGGAAGATGTGCGAGTCCATCATCCCGCCGTGGGTGGGCAGCGGGTGCAGGCAGATCATCGTGGCGCGCGGCTGCCCGGACTCCGGCAGCGCGAGCTCGCCGATCAGTTCCAGCCCGTCGGCGGTGTGCAGGGTGATCTGCTCCCGACGGGCGGGCAGCACGGTGTTGGCGCGGATCTCGGTGCTCATCGCCCCCGATCCTCGCACGAACGGGTGGCGGGCATGGTGTGACGTGCTACGACCCGCGTCCTCTAAGACCAACGCCGGGTCGGGCCGCGGCGGGTGCGCGCGTTCCAGCAGCCGTTGTGCCAGTGGCGTCGTTCCTCGACGCCGCCGTTCGCTGCGCTCGGCCACGCCACGACGTGTGCGACGCGTGGCTGGATCTCGTGGTCGCAGCCGGGGCACCGGTAGACCTTGGTGGCCTGCGCTGCGGGGACGGTGCGCACCATCCACTCGCCGTCGGGGCCGTGCTCGACGCGGGACGCGCCGAAAGCAGTGCCCATCGCGCGGTGGCTGGTGTCAGCTGTCGGGCGGCGCTGCTGGCGATTGCGTCGAGGCACCTGACAACGGTAACCGTCCGGCTACGGGGCGGGCGGTGGCAGGTGCGGCCAAGCCTTCCCCGCCAGACCGCGGGCGTACTCGCAGGCGTCGATGCCGGTCATGCCGGGCACGGCCACCACCAGCTGCGCGACCTCGACCTGCCCGTCGGGGCCGAACGGCAGGTTCCCGGTCTCGGCCGAGCACAGCGGCAGCTGCGGATCACCGCCGACGACGCTGACGACGGTGCGCCGCCCGGCGATCGTCTCCTCGGTGGCCGCACCGTGCAGCACCTTCGGCGGATCGCCGGCGGTGTTGCTGAGCTGCACGCGTGGCGAATCGGCGGACTGCTCGCCCCAGGAGCACTGGTGCCCGCTGGGGTTCGGTTGGCCTTGGGCCTCTTCCAGGCCCGGGATCTGCTGCACCTCGGCGGAGTCCAGCACCTGGCACGGATCGACCCGGGCCAGCGAGTTCGCCGGGAACTCCCGGTGTCCGACGCGGTGCTGCTCCAGCGCAGCGGCCGCGGTGTCCGCACCGGCCTCGGCGATGCCGCACAGCCCGGACGCCGGGTCGCCCACCAACAGGTCCGCGCTGACCCGCAGCGCCAGGTCGTCGGCGAACAGGATCTGCCTGCTGCAGTGGCCGGGCAGCGGCGCGTTCTGCACGATCCGCAGCGGACCGCGTGGCACGATCGGATCGCCCGGCTGGTCCGGCCCGCGGCCCAGCTCACCGACGGCGAGCTGGACCAGCGAACCGTTGGTCAGCTTCACGTGCAGCAGGCAGTAGTCCAGCGAAACCGTGCCCGCGTTCTCCGCCGAACCGAACTCCCGCAGCGCGGCGGGATCGGTCATCGTGCACGGGTCCACTGTGCGCAGATCACCGAGCATGGCCTGCGAGGTGCCGGAATCCTGCTGCGGCGCAGCGGGCGCCTGCGGCGATCCGCCCGGCGTGCATCCCGCCACCAACAACAGGAACAGCAGCAGCGGCAGGCCTCGGTGGCGGAGACACGGCGACATCAATCCACCCTAACCCGAGCGCCGAACCCGCTTTACTCGTCGAAGTTCCGCTTGGCCAGGTCGAGGATCCGCTCCACGGCTTGACCCGCGTCAGGACCGTTGGCGTGCAAGACGATTCGGTCGCCCTGACGAGCGCCCAAGCCCATCACGCCCAGGACGCTGGCCGCATCGGCTTCGTTGTCGCCGAGGGAGATCTTGACGCTGGCCTGCAGCCCCGCGAGGCTCCGCGCCAGCAGCGCCGCCGGACGCGCGTGCAGACCAACTTCGTTGGTCAGCTCCAGCTCCTCGCGGACTTCGTCCGCTGCGGGCGCCGCTCCCGGCTCCGCCAGATCGCCTGCGGCCGCCGCTTCCGCGGCGCGGCCTACGGCTGCCATCGGCTCGCCGCCCTGCGCGGCTACCGCCGCGGCGACTGCGCCTTCGACCAGTGGTGCGTCCACGACCAGCGCGGTGCTCGGGTCGCCGAGTGATTCCACCGCGAGTTCGGCGATCATCTGCGCGCTGCCCAGGTCGTAGAGCACCACCGCGCCCGCGCCGGTGTTGGCGTCGGACAGGGCCGCCGAGACCTTCTCAAAGTCCGTACCGATGTTGCCGTCCGGCAGTCCACCGGCGGCGATCACCCGGACGTCCGGCGCCATCTGCAGGGCGAGTTCCGCCACGCCTTCGGCCAGCCGGGTGCTGTGCGAGACGATGACCAGTCCGACGTTCATGAGCGAGCCCCCGCGGCTTCGGCGAATGCGGTCAACAGCAGTGCGGTCGAGCGCGCACCCGGGTCGACGTGCCCGGCGCTGCGCTCCCCGAGGTAGGACGCGCGGCCCTTGCGGGCCACCAGCGGTTCGGTGGCCTGCGCGCCCTGGTGAGCGGCATCAGCCGCCGCGGCCAACACCTTCGCCGGGCCTTCACCGGATTCCGCGGCGCTCTTGGCCGCTTCCACCGCCGGGATCAGCGCGTCGACCATCGTCTTGTCCTCGGCCACCGCCTTGCCGCGAGCGACCACGCCTTCCAGCCCCGCCTTGATCGCCTTCGCGACCGCCGCACCGTCCAGGTCGGTCTCATCGCCGACGGCGGCCGCAGCGCGCAGGAACGCCGTGCCGTACAGCGGGCCGGAAGCGCCGCCGACGGTGGAGATCAGGACGGTGGCGCACAACTTCAGCACCGCGCCGGGCGTTTCCGGCGCGGCGGTGTCCACCTTGGCCACGACCGCGCGGAAACCGCGGTCCATGTTCTCCCCGTGGTCGGCGTCGCCGATCGCGCGGTCCAGTTCGATCAGTTCATCCCGGTGCTCAGCGACCGTGGCCGCCCCTGCCCGCAGCACCGCGATCACGTCCTGTGCAGTGCAACCCATCCGGCGTTCTCCCTCACCAGTGCAGCGCGGCGGTGTGCACCGGCGCGTCCCAGAGCTCGGTGAGCTCATCGTCCAGCTTCAGCAGGGTCAAGCTCATGCCCTGCATCTCCAGGCTCGTGATGTACGGACCGACCAGGCGCCGGTGCACGCGGATGCCGCGCTCGGCCAGCAGCCGCTCGGCGATGCCGTGCGCCAGGTAGAGCTCCAGCAGCGGGGTGCCGCCCATCGAGTTGGTGAACAGCAGCACCTCGTCGCCGGACTCGAACGGCAGGTCCTCCAGGATCGGCTCCAGCAGCTGCCGCACGACGTCGTCCGCCGAGGTCAGCGGCACCCGAGCCCGGCCGGGCTCGCCGTGGATGCCGATGCCGATCTCCATCTCGTCGTCGGGGAGGTCGAAGCTGGGCTGCCCGGCGTGCGGCACGGTCGGCGCGGTCAGGGCCATGCCCATCGAGCGCACCTGCGCCACGACCCGCTTCGCCAGCTCCTCGCAGCGGTCCAGGTCAGCGCCCTGCTCAGCCGCCGCGCCGACGATCTTCTCCAGCAGCACCGTGCCGCCGACACCGCGTCGACCCGCAGTGTGGGTGGAGTCCTTCACCGCGACGTCGTCGTCCACGATCACGCTGCGCACGTCGACGCCGTCCAGCCCGGCCAGCTCGGCGGCGGTCTCGAAGTTGAGCACGTCACCGGTGTAGTTCTTGACCACCAGCAGCACGCCCGCGCCGCCGTTGGTCTCGTCGATCGCGGCCTGCACCGCGTCCGGGGTCGGCGAGGTGAACACCGCGCCCGGCACCGCCGCGGACAACATCCCGGCGCCCACGAAACCGCCGTGCAGCGGCTCGTGCCCGGAACCACCGCCGGACACCACCGCGACCTTGCCCGACACCGGCGCGTCCGCGCGCACCACCACCGCCGGATCGGTGCGGACCCGCAGCAGGTCCGGGTGCGCCGCGGCCATGCCCTGCAGCGACTGCGCGACCACCGCTGCCGGATCGTTGATGATCTTCTTCACCCGCTGGCCTCCTTGCCTGCGCCACTATCCGCATGCGCCGTGTGCTTCTCGCCCGGGCGTGCCCGCCCGCACCCCTGCGCCCGGCCGGGGGTGCGAGAGCTAGAGAACCTTCCTGCCCCCCCGCGCAAGCCTGACGGAAGAAGCAGCGCAAGCCCAGCGGAAACGGCGAGTCGATCAGCGCCCGCGAACCAACTTGATCAGCCGCACCAAGCGCCGGACGGTGCCCTTCGACCGACCGAAGTTCATCGGGTTCAGCGGGATCTTGTACCGGAGGCGGGTGACCGACTGCGGGCGGGTGAACTCGCGCAGGCCGTCGGCACCGTGGATCCGGCCGAACCCGGAGTCGCCGACCCCGCCGAACGGCAGCGAGGGCACGCTGGCGAAGGCGACGACCGAGTTCACCGAGACCATGCCACTGCGCAGCCGCCGCGCCAACTCCGCTCCCCGGGCACGGGAGAACACCGACGCGCCCAGGCCGTAGCGGGTGCTGTTGGTGCGGGTCACGGCCTCGTCGACGTCGCGAACCCGCTGGACGACGATGGTCGGTCCGAAGGTCTCCTCGTTGGCAGCGAGGGCGTCGTCCGGCACGTCGGTGAGCACCACCGGCTCCACGAACGGCGGGCGAACCGAGTGCTCGCCGCCGACCAGCGCCCGGCCGCCACGCTCCAGCGCGTCGTCGATGTGCCGGCGGATGATGTCCACCTGCGAAGGCATCGTGATCGGCCCGAAGTTCGCGCCCGGCTCACCGCCCGGTCGCAGCTTCTCGGCGCGCTCGGCGATCATGTCCGTGAAGCGGTCGGCGACCGCGTCCACCACGAAAACCCGCTCCACGCCGATGCAGGTCTGACCGGCGTTGGACATCGCGCCCCACACCGCGGCGTCAGCGGCCGCGGCCAGGTCCGCGTCGGCGTCCACGATCAGCGCGTCCTTGCCACCGCACTCGACCAGCACCGGGACCAGGTTCTCGGCGCAGGAAGCCATCACGCGCTTGCCGGTGGCGGTGGAACCGGTGAAGGCGACCTTGTTCACCCCGGACGCGCACAACGCCGCGCCGGTCTCGCCGAAACCCGTCACCAGCCGGAACACCGGGTGCTCCGGGACCGCCTCGGCGAAGCTGTCAGCCAGCCACTGCCCGACGCCGGGGGTGAGCTCGCTGGGCTTGAACACCACCGCGTTGCCCGCGGACAGCGCGTAGGCGATGGAGCCCATCGGCGTGAACGCCGGGTAGTTCCACGGCCCGATCACGCCGATCACGCCGAACGGCAGGTACTCGACGGTGGCGGTCTGGTTGGCCATCAGCACGCCCGAGGAGACCTTGCGGCGTTTCAACACCTTCTCGGCGTTGCTCGCCGCCCAGTGCAGGTGGTCGATCACCAGGACCAGTTCGATCCGGGCGTCGTCGAGCGGTTTGCCGGTCTCCGCGCAGATCACCCCGGCCAGCTCGTCCACCCGCTTGGCCAGCACCTTGCGCCACTTGTCGAGGTGCTGCTTGCGGCCGGAGAAACCGAGTTCGCCCCAGGCCTCCTGCGCCTCGCGGGCTGCCGCGACGCTGGCGTCGACCTCGGCCGCTGAATGGATCGGATGGCACCCCACGACCTCGCCGGTGCGGGGGTCGATCGATTCGAACGTCGGGGACTCCGCGCTGGTCGCGGACGGAATCTCGACGTCGCCTCGGGCGGTCTGGGTCATGGCCGGCCTCCCACCTTTACATCGGTCGTTGTCATCGTGAAGCCTACGGAATTCAGGAGCCGACCGGGACCGTCAAGCCCCGGGCAACTTCGACCGCACCTGTCGGGCCAGATCCCCCGCGCTGACGCAGGGATCCAGCGCAACCTTGTCCGGGTTCGAGATCTCGACCTGCACGAACTCGCTGCCGGCCGCGGCCTTGCGGTGCTCCCACTCGATCACGCAGGCCGGCGGGTCGACGCGGACCTCCACGGCAGTCGGGGCGCCCAGGTCCAGCGGCGGAGGCGGCGGCGTGCCCGGCGGCACGTTGTTCTCCCGCATGCTGCCGAGCCCGAAGTTCACCTGCGCCACGACGCTGTTGTCGCCGAACCACTTGCAGTCGTACAGACCGCGACTGCCGCTGTTGTCCGGGGTGGCGCCCGCCATGGCGCGGCGGAGCACCTCGGGGTCGGCGACCTCGCAAGGGTCGAAACCGGCCAGACCGCCCGAAGTCCGCGCGTTCACCGGCGGCTTGGTCCGCACCACGTCGATCACGTCGGTCAGCATCTGCACCGCCGACGAGCAGGGGTCGTTCTGCTCACTGGAGAGCTGGATCCCCACGCCGCGGGCGGTTTCGAACAGCTTCAGGTCGGCACCTGCGTAGGCCGCGCTGACGAAGCAGGTTCCCGTGCCATTGTCGCTCATCTCGGCGGGCAGCCCGCCGATCTGGTGCTTGCTCGGCTCCTGCACCGCGTAGTCGAAGTACAGCGTCGCGCCGAAGTTCCTGCCGTTGTGGTCTTTCATGTAGTTCGAGCAGGTCCCGAACCCGTTCGTGGTGAACTCCGGCGCGGGCGTGCCGTACTTCTCCAGACCAGCGGCCCGCAGCGTCTCGCACACGTCGATCCCGCGCAGCCGCTCCGGCGCGAACGCCGGATCCAGCATCTCCCCCGGTTTGTCCACCCGGAGATCGGGCACCTCGACGGTTCGCCGCTCGGAAACGGTCGGCTCGACCCCGGGGGCGGCGCAGCCGGCCACGGCCAGCGCGCTGAGCAGGGTGACGATCAGGGGCACGGGACGGAACACGCCGCTCACATTAGCGAGCGGCCCGCGCCTCCGAGACGGGAACCGGTTGTTCTGCCGCAACGACAACGGCGCCCGCACCGAGAAGTGCGGACGCCGTCGGCATGAGTTCGAAGACGGATTTACTGCTCGCCGGCCTCGTCCGGGACTGCGATCGGGCGCAGCCGCGCCCAGGCGATGAAGACCGCCGCGAAGACGAGCATGCCGACGCCCGCCCAGAGGTTGATGTTCACGCCCGCCGACTTGTCGATCTCGGAGTGCGGCTGCACCACACCGACGACGGTGATCACTGCGCCGTAGATGGCGAACAGCAGCGCGATGATGGTGCGGATGTCGAAGGCACCCGCGGAGTGGCCGGAACCTCGTCCTGGCATGGGAAGACCTCCTCGGTCAGGCGAAGATGATGTTGAGGGCGATGACCAGGATCAGCGCGATACCGGCCAGCAGACCCGGACGGCGGTACCACCCGGAGTCCTCGCCGCTGGTGGCCGCCTGGCGGCTCGACCGCGGCGTCAGCGAGTACACCAGCCCGGCCAGCTCGGCCTCCGGCTTCGGCTTGGTCACCAACGACACCACGACGCTGACGATGATGTCGACCACGAACGCCACACCGGCGCCCACGAAGCTAGCGCCCTGCCCCGGCAGGTCCAGCACGCCGGTCTGCGACATCGTGAACACCGCCACCGCGGACACCGTGCCCAGCACCAGACCGGCCCAACCGGCGTGCGGGGTCATCCGCTTCCAGAACATGCCCAGGATGAACGTGGCGAACAGCGGCGCGTTGAAGAACGAGAACAGCTGCTGCAGGTAGTCCATCAGGTTCGAGTAACCCGAGGCGATGAACGCCGTGCCCACTGCCGCCAGCGTCGCACCGACGGTCACCCAGCGGCCCATGTTCAGGTAGTAGTGGTCCGCCCGGTCCCGCACCACGTAGGTCTGCCAGATGTCATAGGTGAACACCGTGTTGAACGACGACAGGTTCGCCGCCATGCCCGCCATGAACGACGCCAGCAAACCGGCAAGCGCGATGCCCAGGATTCCGTTGGGCAGCAGATCCCGCATCAGCAGCAGGATCGCGTCGTTGTAGCTGAACGGAGCGCCTTCCGGAGCACCGGCCGCCTTGTAGGCGCCCAGTTCCGGGATCACGACTGCGGCGATCATGCCCGGAATGATCACGATGAACGGGATGAACATCTTCGGGAACGCACCGATGATCGGCGTGCGCTGCGCCGCCGACATGCTCTTCGAGGCCATCGCCCGCTGCACCTCGACGAAGTTCGTCGTCCAGTAGCCGAACGAGAGCACGAATCCCAGACCGAACACCAGCCCGACCACGCTCCACACCGGGTTGGAGAAGCCGGTCAGCTCGGTGCCCGGCCAGGCCGAGAGCTGTCCCGCACCGCCCGGACCAGCGCTGACCTTGTCGATCAGGCCCTGAACGCCGCCGACCTTGACCAGGCCCACGATCGTCAGCGGCAACAGCGCCGCCACGATCACGAAGAACTGCAGCACCTCGTTGTAGATCGCCGCCGACAAACCGCCGAGCGCCGTGTACGACAGCACGATCGCCGCCGCGATCAACACCGAAACCCACAACGGCCAACCCAACAACGCATTCACGATGCTGGCCAACAGGTACAGGTTCACACCGGCGATCAGAACCTGCGCGACCGCGAAAGAAATACCATTCACCAAATGCGCGGAACGACCAAAACGCCGCAGCATGAACTCGGGAACGCTGCGCACCTTCGAGCCGTAGTAGAACGGCATCATCACCACGCCCAAAAAGAGCATGGCGGGCACCGCACCGACCCAGAAATAATGCATAGTCGGCATTCCGTATTGAGCACCATTGGCCGACATGCCGATGATCTCAATAGCGCCCAGGTTCGCCGAGATGAACGCCAACCCGGTCACCCATGCCGGCAACGCCCGACCCGACAGGAAGAAATCCAGACTCGTCGATACCGCGCGCCGAGCCAAATACCCGATACCCAGCACGAACACGAAGTACAGCGCCAACAACAAGTAATCGACGGCATTCGCATCCAGCAACCGCCCCTGGGCTAGCAGCACCGGCACCCCACCTCCAGACCCAACAAAGTCCAACGACAACCACCACTCGGCAACCGCAGCCGGACAGTACCGCACAGTGCACCAGCTCACACCGACCCGATATCAATTCGTTGGATCCCGCAACTGAATCGATCACCGGCTCCGAGAAGCGGGGCCAAGCGAGTGATATGCGAAGCGCAACCAACCTGCGACGGATTGTGACCGGTACCGTCACATCAGGCACACGCGCAGCGGTCCAGGGGGAGGTGCCGTGAACGCCCGAATCGACTTGGCCATCATCGCCGGACTCGCCGAGGCCCCGATCGACTCCGCCGGAAAAGCCAGCGCCGGACAAGACCGATCAACGGCATTCCTGCGACACCTCGCCGACCTCATCGCGCCATGGTCCGCACTGCACCTGAACACCTGCCACCCCGGCGGCGAACCAGACGGCACCTGACCGCGGCACGACCAAGACCGCCGGACGGGAAAAGAAGAACCTCCCGGCACCGATGGCCAGGAGGTTTCCCGTCTCACTCGAAGATCAGAACAGCCGGTACTCGTCCGGCTCGATGCCGCGCAGCTTCTCGTAGTCCAGGACCACGCAGCGGATGCCGCGGTCCTCAGCCAACGTGCGGGCCTGCGGCTTGATCTGTTGCGCCGCGAAGATGCCGGTCACCGGGGACAGCAGCGGGTCGCGGTTGAGCAGCTCCAGGTAGCGGGTCAGCTGCTCGACGCCGTCGATCTCGCCGCGCCGCTTGATCTCCACCGCCACGCTCGCGCCGTTGGCGTCCCGGCACATCAGGTCCACCGGGCCGATCGCGGTCGGGTACTCGCGGCGCACCAGGGACCACCCCTCGCCCAGCGTCGTCACGTGCTCGGCCAGCAGCTCCTGGAGGTGCGCCTCGACGCCGTCCTTGACCAGGCCCGGCTCGACGCCCAGCTCGTGCTTGGAATCGTGCAGCACCTCTTCGACGGTGATCACCAGCTTCTCGCCGGCCTTGTTCTGCACCGTCCACACGCCCGGGTCCTCGATCAGCCAGCACGGCGGGCTCATCCAGTTCAACGGCTTGTAAGCCCGGTCGTCGGAGTGCACCGAAACCGAACCGTCGGACTTCACCAGCAGCAAGCGCTGCGCCATGGGCAGATGCGCGGTGAGTCGGCCGATGTAGTCCACCTGGCAGCGAGCAATGACGAGTCGCACCCGGCACAGCGTACGGGCGCCGATCGAGAAGCCGCGCACCCCCGTGTCCCCGGCGGGTTGAGCCAGGTCGGACCTCGATGTTCTCGCTGGGCGAGATAACGTTATCGCTCGTGTCATTCGCCCGAACCCTGATGCGCGTCAAACCCGCTGAGCAACTCGCCGACGAGGGCTCGCACACCCAGCTGCGCCGCACCCTCGGTCTGATTCCCCTGGTGGCGCTCTCGGTCGGCGCGACGCTCGGGACCGGGATCTTCGTGGTGCTGGCCGAAGCCGCCCCGGCCGCCGGGCCCGCGGTGGTCGTGTCCTTCGTGCTGGCCGGCTTGGCCGCGCTGTGCTCGGCCCTGGCCTACGCCGAACTCGCCGGCAGCGTCCCGGTGTCCGGTTCCGCCTACTCCTACACCTACGCCACGCTCGGCGAACTCGTCGCCTGGATCTGCGGGTGGTGCCTGCTGCTGGAGTACGGCGTGTCGGTCGCGGCGGTCGCCGTCGGCTGGGGCGGCTACCTGAACGAATTCCTGCAGGGCACCGTCGGCGTCACCATCCCGGACATGCTGTCCGCACCACCCGGCGAAGGCGGCATGATCAACATCCCTGCCGCGCTGATCGTGCTGCTGGCCATGTCCGTGCTGCTGCGCGGCGTGCGGGAGAGCGCGCGGGTCACCACCATCACCACGCTGCTCAAGATCGCGGTGCTGGTGTTCTTCGTCGCGGTGGCCATCACCGCGTTCAACTCGGACAACATGACGCCGTTCGCCCCGTCCGGCTTCACCGGCATCTCGGTGGGCGCCTCGGCCGTCTTCTTCTCCTTCATCGGTTTCGACGCGGCCTCCACCGCAGGTGAGGAAGCCCGCAACCCGAAGCGGGACCTGCCGCGCGCGATCATCCTGTCGCTGGCCATCGTCACCGCGATCTACGTGCTGGTCGCCTTCGCCGCGGTGGGCGCGGTCGGCGTCGACGTGCTGTCCAACTCCGACGCCTCGCTGGCCACCGCCCTGCGCATCGTGACCGGGCAGGACTGGGCGTCGGTGGTGCTCGCGTTCGGCGCGGTGGTCGCCATCGCCTCGGTGGTCCTGACCGTGCTGTACGGCCAGACCCGGATCCTGGTCTCGATGTCCCGAGACGGCCTTATGCCGGGCATGCTGTCGCGGGTCAACAAGCGCGCGGTGCCGGCGCGCAACACGCTCCTGGTCGGCGTCGTGGTGGCGCTGCTGGCCGCGGTCGTGCCGCTCAACCAGCTCGCCGAGGCGACCAGCATCGGCACCCTGGTCGCGTTCAGCCTGGTCAACATCGGTGTCCTGGTCCTGCGCCGGACCCGGCCGGAGCTGCCGCGCAGTTTCCGGACACCGCTGATGCCGTGGATCCCGCTGCTGGGCCTGGGGCTGTGCGTGTACCTGATCTTCGGCCTGGACAGCGTCACCTGGCTGACCTTCGGGGTGTGGACGGCGATCGGGCTGGCGGTGTACTTCGGGTACGGGCGTCGGAAGTCCAAGCTGAACGGCGCGAGCAGCTGAGAGCAGTGCACGGGGACCTTCTGACCTGGGTGGTCGGGAGGTCCCCGTTTCTATTCGCAGCGCAGCCAGACCGCGGTGTCAGCGGGGAGGCCGTCGTCGAGTGGGGAACTGGCCAGCAGGACCGAACCGGTCGGAAGCGGCGTGGCGGTGCTGCCGGTGTTCACCAGGACCAGGACCTCGCCTCGCCGGAAGGCCAGGACGTCACCGACGTTTCGGTCGTCATCCCAGCTGAACGACACGTCGCTGCTGAACTCCCGGCGTAGTCGCAGCGCTGAGCGGTAGAGCTCCAGCATCGAGTTGGGGTCTCCGCGTTGCGCTTCGACCGAGTAGTCGCCCCAGTCGCGGGGTTGCGGCAGCCACGGCCGGGGGCCGCCGAAGCCGAACGACGCTCCTCCCCTGGTCCAAGGCAGCGGAACTCGGCAGCCGTCGCGTCCCTTGTCCTTGCCACTGCGCTTCGGATCCTTCAGCGCTCGCTCCGGCAGGTCCGCGACCTCCGGCAGGCCCAGCTCCTCGCCCTGGTACAGGTAGGCGGATCCGGGTAGCGCCAGCACGAGCATGATCGCCGCTCTTGCCCGGCGAGTGCCGAGCTCCAGGTCAGCGGGTGGGTTGGTGCCGTTCGTCGTCAGCCACACGCGCGGGTCGACGTCGCGGGGTAGGCCGAGGACAGACACCTGGCGCACCACGTCGTGGTTGTTCAGAGCCCATGTCGCCGTCCGTCCCACCGAGTTCGCCGCCGCGATCGACTCCGTGACGACCCGGCGGTAGTCCGCGGCTCGCCAGCGCACTCGCAGGAACTCGAAGTTGAACGCCTGCTGGAGCTCGCCCGGGCGGATGTAGCGGACACGGCGGTCGCCTTGGACCCACGCCTCGGCCACTCCGATCAGCGGTGGGTCGAACTCGTGGAAGATCTGGTTCCACTCTCGGTAGATCTCGTGGACCTCGGGGCGGTCCAGGAACGGGTGGTCCGGGTTGGCCGCGAAGTCGTCGAGTCCCGCGCTGCCCTCGCCGCCCACCACGTCTCGGAGGGGTTCTCGCAGGTCCTTGACCAAGGCTGCGGCTACGTCGATGCGGAATCCGTCCACGCCTCGGTCGCCCCAGAAGCGGAGGGTGTCGGCGAACTCCTCGCGGACTCGGGGGTCGTGCCAGTTCAGGTCCGGTTGTTCCGGGGCGAACAAGTGCAGGTACCACTGGCCGTCGGGGGTCTGGGTCCAGGCCGGGCCGCCGAAGCGGGACTCCCAGTTGCTCGGTGGGGTTCTGCCGTCTTTGAAGACGTAGCGATTGCGCTCCGGGGACCCTGGGGCGGCTGCTAGTGCTTGGCGGAACCAATCGTGCTGGTTCGAGGTGTGGTTCGGGACCACGTCGAGGAGGACTCGGAGGCCTCTGGCGTGGGCTTCGCCGAGCATTCGGTCGAAGTCGGCGAGGGTGCCGAGGGTTGGGTCTACTTCGCGGTGGTTGGTTATGTCGTAGCCCGCGTCTATCCACGGGGATCGGTAGCACGGGGTTAGCCAGAGGGCGTCTACGCCCAGGTCGGTGAGGTGGTCCAGTTTGGACGCCAGGCCTGGGAGGTCACCTATTCCGTCTTCGTTGGCGTCGGCGAAGCTGCGTGGGAGGACCTGGTAGACGACCGCGTTTCGCCACCAGGGTGTTGGCACTGGGCTGACTCCTCGCCTTGGATTGCCTGTTCGGCCTGGGTTGGGGTTTTCGGCTTTGGGACGGCTGTTCGGCTGGGCTCGTGGTTGGGACTGTTGGAAGTTCCGTCGTCCTTGGCCATCCCCGCTTTGGCTGGATTTTTGGGGCTGCAGTCCGGATGTCAGACCCGGCCGGGCGGCCGCCCCTGCGGGGTTTCAGGCTTGACATCCGGCCCGCATCCCCAGGATGACTTCGGGTCGCGGGGATGGCTCGTTGTGGGATCGCTGCGCTTCGCTCGCGGGCCCCGCCCGCGAGGGGTCGTGGGGCACCTGCCGACCGTTTGACCATGCCTCATAACGGTTTTCGCGTTCACACCTGGAGTTTTCACCTGATCAAGCGACCGAAAAAAACATGTACGAACTCCTGTTCGATTCGGGAGAATCGAAGCATGACACCGCTGCCCTCAAGCGAGGCCTCGACCGGGCCGACGAAGACGGCATGCCCGGCGTCCTGGATGCCACCTCCCGGCCGATCACTGCCGAGAACATCCGTCGAATCGCCTGCGACTGCGAGGTGCTGCCGATGGTGCTCGACGGCGACGGGCTCTCGCTCGACGTGGGCCGGGCCAAGCGCACCGCGCCCACCCACATCCGCGCCGCGCTGCTCCAGCGCGACGGCGCCTGCGCCTTCCCCGGCTGCGATCGACCGCCCGGGGCGCCCGACGCGCACCACATCGTGCCCTGGATCGACGGCGGTCCGACCGACCTGTCGAACCTGGTCATGCTGTGCGGGCATCACCACCGCACGGTGCACGGCCAGCGGTGGGAGATCGCCGTGCACGACGGGCAACCCACCTTCACCCCACCATCCACAGTGGACTTTTCGCGAACACCGCGACCAGGTGGCCGGGCAACACCGGCCCAGCACCGCGCGCTCATCGAACGGCACCTGCCAAGACCGCGCGGCCCCGCGCACGCGCTTGCCAGCTGAGCAGGCGTGTCGTCCCAGCGCGCCTGCGTTTCCGGCACCATGACGACATGGAGCAGACGAGCAGTCGCGAGGTGTACGCGAATCCGTGGATGTCGGTGCGCGAGGACGGGGTGCGCCGGGGCGACGGTTCCGAAGGGATCTACGGGGTCGTCGACAAACCCGACTACGCGCTGGTGATCCCGCTCGACGGGGATCGGCTCCACCTCGTCGAGCAGTACCGCTACCCGCTAGGCCTGCGCCGCTGGGAATTCCCGCAGGGCACCGCACCCGACCGGCTCGACGTCGACACCGCCGAACTCGCCGCCCGGGAACTCCGGGAGGAAACCGGGCTGCGAGCAGCGAACATGGTCGACCTCGGCACCCTGGACGTCGCACCGGGCATGTCCAGCCAGCGCGGACGCGTGTACCTCGCGACCGATCTGACCACCGGTCAGCACGAACGGGAGCACGAGGAGCAGGACATGCGCACCGCGTGGTTCAGCCGCACCGAATTCGAGAAGATGATCGCCGCGAACGAGATCACCGACGCGCAGTCGATCGCCGCCTACACCCTGCTCCTGCTGCACGAACGCCGGAACCCCGCGTGACCGCACGAGATCAGTCGGTCACGCGCTCGATGTCCGCGCCCAGGCTGCGCAGGTTCTCCACGAAGTTCGGGTAACCGCGGTCGATGTGGAAGACGTCCCACACCTCGGTCACGCCGTCAGCGCACAGACCCGCCAGCACCAGGCCCACACCGGCGCGGATGTCCGTCGCCCACACCGGGGCGCTGGAAAGCCGGTCCAGCCCGCGCACGACCGCGTGGTGGCCGTCGGTGCGCCCGTCGGCGCCCATCCGCACCAGCTCCTCGATGAACCGGAACCGGGACTCGAACAGGTTCTCGGTGATCATCGAAGTGCCATCGGCCACCGCGGACAACGCCAGCGCCATCGGCTGCAGGTCCGTCGGGAAGCCCGGGTAGGGCAGGGTGACGAAGTCCACCGCGTGCGGGCGGTCGTGCATCACCACGCGGAAGCTCTCCTCGCCGGTGGTCACCTCCGCACCAGCGCTGCGCAGCTTCTCCAGCACCAGGTTCACGTACCCCGGGTCGACCCCGCGCACCGTGATGTCACCGCGAGTTGCCGCAGCGGCGAAAGCCCAGGTCGCACCAACGATCCGGTCGCCGATCACGCGGTGCTCGACCGCCTTGAGCGAGGTCACACCGTGCACCGTCAGCGTGGACGTGCCAGCGCCCTCGATCTTGGCGCCCATCTGCTGGAGCATCACGCACAGGTCGATGATCTCCGGCTCGCGGGCCGCGTTGTCGATCACCGTGGTGCCCTCGGCCAGCACCGCGGCCATCAGGATGTTCTCCGTCGCGCCCACGCTCGGGAAGTCCAGCCAGATCTGGGCGCCTCGCAGGTTCTCCGCCTCGGCGACCACCGCGCCGTGCTCGATGTGGCTGGTCGCTCCCAGCTGCCGCAAACCGTTCTGGTGCATGTCCAGCGGCCGGGAACCGATCGCGTCGCCACCCGGCAGCGTCACGACCGCGCGACGGCAGCGGGCCACCAGCGGCCCCAGCACGCACACCGAGGCGCGCAGCTTGCCCATCGACGGCGAGACCGCCTCGTGGCTAATCTCCGCCGGCGTCGTGATGTGCACCGTGCCGCCGTCGATCGACACCTCGCAGCCGAGGCTGCGCAGCACGTCGGCCATCAGCGGAACGTCGAGGATTTCCGGGCAGTTGACGATCGTCGTCGTGCCCTCCGCCAACAGCGCGGCCGCCATCAGCTTCAACACGCTGTTCTTCGCACCGACCACGTCGACCTCGCCGACGAGACGCGCTCCGCCGTGTACCCGGAAGTGCTCACTCACGAGCATCGAGGTTACGGCCCACCCACCACCGCCATCGGGGCGGGTACGCCGCGAGCCCGACAATCCGGGAACCTCCCCGGCCAACCCGCCTAGGATGTCGGCATGGCTGTCCACCTCACGAAGATCTACACGCGGGCCGGGGATTCCGGCACGACCCGGCTGTCGGACAACTCCAAGGTGCACAAGACCGATCCGCGGCTGGTCGCCTACGCCGACGTGGACGAGACCAACTCGGTGCTCGGTGTGGCACTGGCCACCGCTGACCTCGGCGAAGACGTCGTCGCGGTGCTGCGCGCGGTGCAGAATGACCTGTTCGACGTGGGCGCGGACCTGTCCACCCCGATCGCGGAGAACCCGAAGTACCCGCCGCTGCGGATCACCCAGAACTACGTCGACCGGCTCGAGGGCTGGTGCGACGAGTTCAACGAGCGGCTCGGCAAGCTGGACTCGTTCATCCTGCCCGGCGGCACTCCCGGCGGCGCACTGCTGCACCAGGCGCGCTGCGTGGCCCGTCGGGCCGAGCGCTCGGCGTGGGCGCTGCAGGAAGCCGACGAGGAGCGCACCTCGCCCCTGCCGGCGAAATACTTGAACCGGCTGTCGGACCTGCTGTTCATCCTGGCGCGCGTGGCCAACCCGGACGGCGACGTGCTCTGGAAGCCGGGCGGGAACGCCTAGCTACAGCTCCTTGGCGTAGCAGCGGGTCAGCGAATCCTCCCGGTACGCGCCGAACGGCTGGATCTCGTGGTATCCCGCGGAGTCGTAGAGGGTGCGCGCCTCGCAGAGCTCAGCTGCGGTGTCCAACCGGACCCGGTCGCAACCGAGCCGCCGGGCCTGCTGCTCCAGCTCGGCGACGTACCGCGGCGCTGCACGACGCGACCAGCGACGCCCAGCGCTTCCACGACGAGCACCGCAACCGGCACTGCCTCGGGTTGAAAAAGCAGGGCATGAAAAAGCGGGGCCCGGAAAGCGGACCCCGCTGAAAAGCTCTTCGATCGGCGCTCAGGACGCCCACGGGACCGAACGGCCGGGCGGCGCTGACTCGAGCCAGGACAGGAAGCCGGTCAGCGCATCGCGCCCCATCGCCAGCTCCAGATCCGGACCGGTCAGGTCCAGCACGGTCGAACCGGTGGGCATCGCGTACGCCTCCGCCATCGTCGGCTCGCGGCGCTGGGCGATCTCCACGTTGCGGCGGTTGATCACCCAGTTCGGCCCCGACCGCAGGCTCAGCACGCGGTACCAGGCGAACTCCTCGCCCCGGTAGTGCGCCACACCCAGGTGCCAGCCCCGACCAGCGCCGTCCTTGCTGACGCGCAGCGCCACGTCGATGCCCCCGGCGCGCAGTTCCCGCAGTCGCCGCCAGGCGAGCCCGGCAACGACCAGGACTGCCACCAGCAGCAGCCCTAACGCCACCACGAACCACACGACCGGGGAGCCCATGCCAGGCCCGGATCAGGCCGCGTGGCCGGCTGCTCGCAATCGGCTCGCCGCCCGTGCTCGGGCCTGTTCGTCCTCGCTCTTGACGTCCTGGCGGGCCTGCGCGACGTCGATCTCGTCGGCCAGCTCCGCGGACTCGGCCAGCACGCTCACACCGTTCGCGGTGACCGACAGGAACCCGCCGTGGACCGCAGCGGTCACGGTCTCCTTGTCGGCGGTGGTGATGCGCACCACACCGCCCTCGATCAGCTCACCGAGCAGCGGCTCGTGCCCCGGCAGGACACCGATCTCTCCCTCGGTGGTCTGCGCGACAACAGCGGTCGCTTCCCCGGACCACAGGCGGCGCTCGACGGCGACCAGTTGGACGGACATGTTGGCCACGCGCGTCTCCTTTGTCGGGTGTTTGCCCAGCAGTCTATCCGGTGCCACCAGGGCGATCGTGACTGGCCGGGCGGGAAGGCCTTGCTTGACGAACGGGGTCGAGGCCCGTCGGACCTCGACCCCGTTGCCGGTTCGTGCCGACCCCTACCGGGGTCGTTCGCTCACTTCTCGGTGAGCTTCTTGTAAGCCGCCTCGAGGTCGTCCAGACCACCGATGGACAGGAACGCCTGCTCCGGGTAGTGGTCGAAGTCGCCCTTGCACAGCTTGTCGAACGCCTCGATGGTCTCCTTCAGCGGAACGAAGGAGCCCTCCTGGCCGGTGAACTGCTTGGCCACGAAGAAGTTCTGCGACAGGTAGCGCTCGATGCGACGCGCCCGCTGCACCGTCACCTTGTCCTCTTCGGACAGCTCGTCCATACCGAGGATGGCGATGATGTCCTGCAGCTCCTTGTACTTCTGCAGGATCCGCTTGACCTCCTGCGCCACCCGGTAGTGCTCCTCGCCGACGATCGCCGGGTCGAGGATGGTGGAGGTGGAGGCCAGCGGGTCCACCGCCGGGTAGATGCCCTTCTGCGAGATCGCACGGGAGAGCTCCGTGGTCGCGTCCAGGTGGGCGAAGGTGGTGGCCGGCGCCGGGTCGGTGTAGTCGTCCGCCGGCACGTAAATCGCCTGCATCGAGGTGATCGAGCGGCCTCGGGTCGAGGTGATGCGCTCCTGCAGCTCACCCATCTCGTCGGCCAGCGTCGGCTGGTAACCCACCGCGGAAGGCATGCGGCCCAGCAGGGTCGACACCTCCTGGCCCGCCTGGGTGAACCGGAAGATGTTGTCGATGAACAGCAGCACGTCCTGGTTCTGCACGTCGCGGAAGTACTCCGCCATCGTCAGAGCGGACAGCGCCACCCGCATACGGGTGCCCGGCGGCTCGTCCATCTGACCGAACACCAGCGCGGTGTCGGCCAGCACGCCCGACTCGTCCATCTCGACCCAGAGGTCGTTGCCCTCACGGGTTCGCTCACCGACACCGGCGAACACCGAGGTACCACCGAAGTTCTTGGCGACTCGGCGGATCATCTCCTGGATGAGCACCGTCTTGCCCACACCGGCGCCACCGAACAGACCGATCTTGCCACCCTGCACGTACGGGGTGAGCAGGTCGATCACCTTGATGCCGGTCTCCAGCATCTCGGTCTTGCCCTCGAGCTGGTCGAAGCTCGGCGCCTTGCGGTGGATCGTCCACTTCTCGGCGTCGGCCGCGTAGCCCGGCTCGTCCAGGCAGTGGCCCAGCGCGTTGAACACGTGGCCCTTGACCACGTCACCGACCGGCACCGAGATGCCCACGCCGGAGTCGGTCACGGCAACGCCGCGGACCAGGCCCTGGGTCGGCTGCATCGAGATCGTCCGCACGACGCTGTCGCCCAGGTGCTGGGCGACCTCGAGCGTCAGCGTCTTGGCCATGCCCTCGGCGGTGATGTCCACCGTGAGGGCGTTGAGCAGGTCCGGCACCTGGTCGCGCGGGAACTCGACGTCCACGACCGGGCCGAGAACCCGGACGACGCGGCCGGTGCCAGTGCTGGTGGCAGTAGCAGCAGTCATGTCACTCACTTCCTGCGGACGAGAGCGCCTCGACACCGCCGACGATCTCGCTGATTTCCTGGGTGATCTGGGCCTGGCGGGCCGCATTGGCCTCACGGCTGAGGTTGCGGATCAACTCGTCCGCGTTGTCCGTCGCCGACTTCATCGCCGTCCGCCGGGCCGCGTGCTCCGCAGCCGCCGAGTCCAGCAGACCCGCGTACAGCCGGGTCTTGATGTACTTCGGCAGCAGCGCGGCGAACAACGTCTCGGCGTCCGGCTCGAACTCGTAAGCGGACTTGAGCGTCTTCTTCACCGGCTCGTCGGAGTACTCGACCTCTATCGAGAGCGGAGCGATCCGCCGGACCTCAGGCCGCTGGGTGAGCATCGAGACGAACTCGGTGTGCACCAGGTGCAGCTCATCCACGCCCAGCTTACCGTCCGGACCACTGTCGTCGACGTAGTCGTCAGCACCCGCCAGGAAGGCCTTGACCAGCGTCTCGCCGATCTCGGCCGCATCGGAGTAATCGGGGCGGTCGCTGAACCCGGTCCAGCTCGCCTCGATCTCGCGCTGCCGGAACCGGTAGTACGACTCGCCCTTGCGGCCGATGACGTACAGCACCGGGTCCTTGCCCTGCTCGCGCAGCAGGGACTGCAGCTCTTCGGCCGCCTTGATCACGTTGGCGTTGTAACCACCGCAGAAACCCCGGTCGCTGGTCACGACCAGCACGCCGGCGCGCTTCGGGTTCGAGCGCTCGGTCAGCAGCGGGTGGTCCAACGTGCTCACGTCGGCCAGCGCGGACAGGACGTTGGTGATCTCCGCAGCGTAAGGCCGCGAAGCCTCCACCCTGGCCTGCGCCTTCATGATGCGCGAGGTAGCGATCAGCTCCTGCGCCTTGGTGATCTTCCGGGTCGACTTGACCGACCGGATGCGGTTCCGGAGTTCCCGAAGTTGAGCCATTACGTCACTTCTTCGGTGCGGGTCGGTTGACCTTCACGGTCTCCTGGCCCACCTCGTCCGCGGCCAGCGCCTCGGCGTCCGGCTCGCTCGGCGCCACGGAGACACCCTCGGAGGAGGTGAACTGCTTCTTGAAGTCCTCGACCGCGTCCACGATCGACTTCTCGCCGTCCGCGGAGAGCTTGCCGGTCTCGACGATGTCCTTGAGCGTCGTCTCGTGGCTCCGCCGCATGTGCGCCAGGAACTCGGTCTCGAAGCGGCGCACGTCGGCGACCGGCACCGTGTCCAGGTGACCCTTGGTGGAGATGAAGAGGGAGACGACCTCGTCCTCGACCGGCAGCGGCTCGCCCTGGCCCTGCTTCAGGACCTCCATCAGGCGGGCACCGCGGTCCAGCTGGGCCTTCGACGCGGCGTCCAGGTCGGAGGCGAAGGCCGAGAAGGCCTCCAGCTCGCGGTACTGGGCCAGGTCCAGACGCAGCGAACCGGTGACGCCCTTCATCGCCTTGATCTGCGCCGAGCCACCAACACGCGACACCGAGATACCGACGTCGATGGCCGGGCGCTGACCCGCGTTGAACAGGTCGGACTGCAGGAAGCACTGACCGTCGGTGATCGAGATGACGTTGGTCGGGATGTAGGCCGACACGTCGTTCGCCTTGGTCTCGATGATCGGCAGACCCGTCATCGAACCGGCGCCCATCTCGTCCGACAGCTTCGCGCAGCGCTCCAGCAGACGCGAGTGCAGGTAGAAGACGTCACCCGGGTAGGCCTCGCGGCCCGGCGGACGACGCAGCAGCAGCGAGATCGCGCGGTACGCCTCGGCCTGCTTGGTCAGGTCGTCGAAGATGATCAGGACGTGCTTGCCCTGGTACATCCAGTGCTGACCGATGGCCGAACCGGCGTACGGCGCCAGCCACTTCAGACCCGGCGAGTCGGAGGCGGGCGCGGCGACGATGGTGGTGTAGTCCATCGCACCGGCGTCCTCGAGGGACCGCTTCACGCCGGCGATCGTGGAGCCCTTCTGGCCGATCGCGACGTAGATGCAGCGGACCTGCTTGTCCGGGTCGCCGGTGGCCCAGGCCTTCTTCTGGTTGATGATCGTGTCGACCGCGACCGTGGTCTTGCCGGTCTTGCGGTCACCGATGATCAACTGGCGCTGGCCGCGACCGATGGGGGTCATCGAGTCGATGGCCTTGATGCCGGTCTGCATCGGCTCGTGCACGCCCTTGCGCTCCACGACCGTCGCGGCCTGCAGCTCCAGCGGGCGCTGCTCCTCGGCCGTGATCTCGCCGAGCCCGTCGATCGGGTCACCCAGCGGGTTGACCACGCGGCCCAGGAAGCCGTCGCCGACCGGGATCGAGAGGACCTTGCCGGTCCGCTTGACCTCCTGGCCCTCCTCGATCTTCTCGGACTCACCCAGGATGACCGCACCGATTTCCTGGGCTTCCAGGTTCATCGCGACACCGTAGATGCCGCCGGGGAACTCCAGCAGTTCCTCGGTCATCACCGAAGGCAGGCCCTCGACATGGGCGATGCCGTCACCAGTATCGGTGACGACCCCGACCTCCTCGCGGCTGACCTCCGGGGAGTAGCTGGAGACGTACTTCTCGATCGCACTGCGGATCTCGTCCGACGAGATCGTCAGCTCCGCCATGTCTCGTTCCTGCCCTCGGTTCGTTCTTGGAAGGGAGTGGGTGTTCGACGCCTGGTCGCCACGAGCCTCAGCTAGTTGGCGAGGTCGCGTCGAAGGGACTGCAGGCGTCCCGTGATGCTGCCGTCGATGACCTCGTCGCCGACCTGGATCAGCAGCCCGCCCTCTACCCCGGGATCAACCTCGAGGTGCAGGGCGATCGGGCGTGCGTAGATCCGCTGCAGGGTGCGCGCCAGCCGCTGCTGCTGCTCCTCGCTGAGCGGGATCGCAGAGCGGACGTGGGCCACCGAGCGTTCGCGACGCTTCGCCGACAACTCGGCCAGCTCTTCCAGACCCTCGCTGACCCGTCGGCCGCGCGGCCGGGCCACCAGCTGGCGGACCAGGTTCAAGGTGACCGGTTCGACCTTGCCCGCGACGAGCTGGTCGACGACCGCGTCCTTGCCCGCCGGGTCCCCGGTCGGAGCCGACAGCAACCGCTCCAGGTCGACCTGCGAGCCGACGATGCGGCCCAGTCGGAACAGCTCGTCCTCGACGGCGTCGAGGCGACCGGCGCGCTCGGCCTGCACCAGCAGTGCGGTGCGGGCCAACCGCTCCAGACCGTCGACCAGGTCGTTCGCCCCGGACCAGCGGGCCCGGACGGCTTCGACGACAACCGGCAGCGACCGCGCGCCGAGCTTGTCCGCCAGCAGCCCGCGGGCCAGGTCTTCCCTGGACCGCGGGTCGATGGAGGCGTCGGCGAGCGCCCGCCGCAGCGTGGACTCCCCGCCCAGCAGAGCGGCCACGCCGAACAGCTCGTCGGCGAGCCCGGTGATCTCCGCGGCCGAGGCCCCGTCAGTGGCCTGCAGCAGCTGCAGCTCGGTGGCTGCCAGTGCCTCGCGGCTCGCGGCGTTCACGAGGGTGCTCAACTCTCAGCGCCTTTCACTCGGTTAGGCCTTGGAAGATTCAGCCGGGGCCGAAGCGGCTTCCAGCTCGTCCAGGAACCGGTCGACGGTGCCCCGCCGACGGGCCTCGTCCTCCAGGGACTCGCCGACGACCCGGCCGGCCAGCTCGACCGCCTGGCGGCCGAGGTCCGACCGCAGCTCGGCGACGATCTGCGCCCGCTGGTGCGCCAGCGCGGTCTGACCCTGGTTGACGATCCGCTCGGACTCGGTCTGAGCCTGGGCGCGCATCTCTTCCAGGATCTGCTGGCCTTCGGCACGGGCGTCGTCGCGGATCCGGGCCGCTTCTGCGCGAGCCTCAGCCAGCTGAGCCTTGTACTGCTCCAGCGTCCGCTGGGCCTCGGCCTGCGCGGCCTCGGCCTTGGCGATACCGCCCTCGATCCGTTCGCTGCGCTCCGCGTAGATCTTCTCGAAGCGCGGAACCGCGAACTTCCAGAGCACGAACAGCAGCAGCAAGAACGCGATCAGACCGACCACGATCTCCGCCGGCTCGGGGATGATCGGGTTGTGCTCGCCTTCCGCGGCCAGCAGCATCTGCGTCTTCACCACAACGTCTCCCAACGCGTTGAGCCGTTAACTCAGGCAGCGGAAGCGATGAAGTAAACGACCAGACCGATCAGCGCCAGCACCTCGACCAGAACGAAGGAGATCCAGGCGATGCCCTGCAGCTGGCCCTGGGCCTCCGGCTGGCGGGCGGTGCCGTTGATGACCGCGGCCCAGATCAGGCCGACGCCGACACCCGGGCCGATGGCGCCAAGGCCGTAGCCGATCGCGGCCAGACCGGGGTTGATGGAGCCCGCGGCCTCAGCTGCCTGCGCGAGAACGATGTTGCTCACTGTCACTACCTTTCACTCGGTCCGCTTCTCGGCGCGGATCGACAGGTCCTGTTATCGGAACGAAGTCTTTTGGTCTGTGGCCGTCGGACAGTCGTCAGTGGCCTTCGGAAAGCGCTGCACCGATGAAGCTCGCGGTCAGCAGCGCGAAGATGTACGCCTGCAGCACCTGGATCAGTGCCTCGACGAAGGTCATCGCGATCGCGAAGCCGAAACCGACGATCGAGAGCGGCTTGAAAAT
Source organism: Saccharopolyspora sp. NPDC002376 (assembly GCF_053593195.1). NCBI lineage: Bacteria > Bacillati > Actinomycetota > Actinomycetes > Pseudonocardiales > Pseudonocardiaceae > Saccharopolyspora > Saccharopolyspora sp. NPDC002376. Next base: position 86,557 of record NZ_JBSFBZ010000010.1, on the reverse strand, counting down.
GGCGCTGGCCTCGGTCAGCAGGAACTCACCACCAAGGATGAACACCAGCAGGATCAGGTGGCCGGCGAACATCGCGGCGAACACTCGGATCGCCAGAGCAGCGGGCTGCGCGATGAACTTCTGGAAGAGCTCGATCGGCGACAGCAGCAGGTAGATCGGCTTCGGCACCCCGGGCGGGAACATGATGTGCTTGAAGTAGCCCAGGAAACCGTGTCGGGCGAAACCGACTCCGTGCATCACCAGGTACACCATGAGCGCCAGCGCGATCGGGAAACCGATCCGGGACATCGTGGGGAACTGGATCATCGGGATGATGCCGAAGATGTTGTTCACCAGGACGAAGGTGAACAGCCCGAAGATCAGCGGCACGAACGGGCGGAAGTCCTTGGCCCCGATGTGCTCCCGCGCGATCTTGTTGCGGCTGAACTCGTAGATGAACTCCGCGACGAACTGCCCCTTGCCCGGAACCAGCTTCAGCTTCCGGGTGGCGATCACGAAGTAGGCGCCCACGATGATCGCCGAGAGCACGACGAGGAGCATCGGCTTGGTGACTCCGCCGAAGATCGGCGGAAGGACAAAGCTATCGGCACCTGGCGGTGTGAAAGTTCCGCCCTCAGCCAGCATCAGCGCGCCCAACTGGGCTCCTTCCGGTTCTCCCAGCGGAACTTCACTCCACCGGGGGAATCGTCACGTTTTGCACTTAACGTACCTGATACGCGATCGGGCACGAGGAGGGGCCCTCCTCGCCGCCTACGGCCGCATGAACTCCGAAGAGTCGAGGCCCGGCGCTGCGCGGGGAAGGAATCTGGTGCGAGACGATACCAGCGGGTAGGTAGGCATCCGACATGTGGTCCGAAATGCCCAAGCCCCGCGTAACCGTCAGGCCCCTGGCACGATCGTGGGAATCTTGGTGCGCTTGAACGCGACCACCTCGGCACCCGCCCACACCATCACGGTGGCCAGCATGGTGAACGCCAGCGACTCCCGGTGGAACGCTTCGACACCGCCTAGCAGCGTCATCACCACCAGCAGCACGAGCATCTTCCCGACGTAGCCGCCGAGCGCGGCGACCATCACGAAGTGCGGGTTCATGCCGCCGGTGAAGCGCATCAGCCAGATCGTCAGCAGCGACGAGCCGAACGCCACAACACCGCCGACCAGCGCGCCGAGCAGTCCGGGGGTACCGACCAGAACGGTCGCCACGATCGCCGCGACCACCACCGTCGCGACACCCGGCCACACCGCGGTCCGCAGCATCGCCGATGCGAGCCTGCGCACCGTTTCGGCGTGCGGGTTCACGGTCGACTCATCGGTGGTTTCGTTCATCAGGGCTCTCGTTCAGCTCGGGCTCGCATACGCGGAATCACCGAAATGATAGCCGCCAGCAGCACCCCGAGGCCTACGACCCACGCCACAACCACGGTGTTGAACAGCGTCAACGACACCGCGCCGAACGAGATGACCGCCGCCCACAGGTAGATGAGCAGCACCGCGCGGCGCTGCGAATGCCCGATTTCCAGCAACCGGTGGTGCAGGTGCATCTTGTCGGCGTGGAACGGGCTCTTGCCCGCCTTCGTGCGCCGCACCACCGCCATGATCAGGTCCAGCAGCGGCACGAACAGCACCGCCGCGACCACCAGCAGCGGGGACAGCAGCGCGATGGTGTCGCTCGGGTCGACGTCGGTGGTGAGCATCCGCCCGGACGCCGAGGTGCTGGCGGTGGCCAGCATCAACCCGATCAGCATGGAGCCGGAGTCACCCATGAACAGCTTCGCGGGCTGGAAGTTGTACGGCAGGAAACCCAGGCAAGCACCGGCGATGGCGGCCGCGATCAGTGCCGGCGGGTAGGCGTTGACGTCGCCGTTCTGCCGGTCCAGCACGCCCAGGCAGAACACGAACGTCGCCGTCGCCGAGATCAGCCCGATCCCGGAGGCCAGCCCGTCGAGCCCGTCGACGAAGTTCATCGCGTTGATCATCGCGACGGTGAGCAGCACGGTCAGCAACTGGCCCTGGTTGCTGCTGAGCACCATCAGCTGGCCGACCGAGTCCTCGGAACCGCCCCACGGCACCCACAGCACGAACCACTGCACACCGGCTATGACCAGGATCCCGGCGGCGGTGATCTGCCCGGCCAGCTTCGTCAGCGAATCCAGCTCGAAGCGGTCGTCCAGCGCGCCGACCAGCACGATCAGCCCGCCGGCCGCGAGCGCGGCCCAGGCGTCGTTGGAGTAGGCGAAGCCGCGGGAGAGCGCGGGCAGGTTCGAGGCGAGGAACGTCGCCGCCAGCACCCCGCCGTACATCGCGACGCCGCCCATCCGCGGCATCGGTTCGACGTGCACGTCGCGCTGCCGCGGGTAGGCCACTGCGCCGACCCGGAGCGCCAGCAGGCGCACCAATCCGGTCAGCAGGAACGTGGTCGCCGCCGCGGTGAGCAGGACCAGCAGGTACTCACGGGCGGGAAGCCCGGTTGGAGCCCAGGATTCGCTGTCCATGCCGGTGGCTCACTCACCCAGTCGCGGGTGGTCGACGTCCAGCCAGAACGGAATCTTCAAGCCCAGCGCTCCTCATCGCATTCCACGTGGCGGATCCGAGGTATTACGCTATCGGCCCTCGCCGAGACCCCGACCACCGGTCCTCGCCGAGCGTCAGCTCTCCGCGGTCAGATCCGTCCCGAGCACGTCGGACAGGTCCGCCAGGCTCACCGCGCCCTCGCGCAGCACGCGCGGCGTGCCCTGGGTGAGGTCGACGATGGTGGAGGGCACCGGATCCCCCGACGGCCCGCCGTCGAGGTAAACCTGGACGGAGTCGCCGAGCTGCTCGCGCGCCTCGGCGGCGTTGGAGGCCGGCGGCCGGCCGGTGTGGTTCGCGCTGGACACCGCCATCGGGCCGACCTCGCGCAGCAGGTCCAGGGCCACAGGGTGCAGCGGCATCCGCAGGTTCACCGTGCCGCGGGTCTCGCCGAGGTCCCAGCTCAGCGACGGCGCCTGCGGCAGCACCAGCGACAGTCCGCCCGGCCAGAACGCCTCGATCAGCGCCCGCGCCTGCTGCGGAACCGACATCACCAGGCCATCCACAGTGGACCAGGAGCCGACCAGCACCGGGACGGGCATGTCCGGGCCGCGGCCCTTCGCGGCCAGCAGCGCGCGGACCGCGTTGGCGTCGAACGCGTCCGCGCCGATGCCGTAAACCGTGTCGGTGGGCAGCACGACGAGCCCACCGGCGCGAACGATGTTGGCCGCAGCGGCCAGACCCTGCTCGCGGCTGTCCGGAGTAGTGCAGTCATAGACAGTGCTCACGCCCCCGATCCTGGCACGCCCGCTAGCGGCCCGTTCGAGTGGTGCAGGAGATCGGGGTCAGAGACGATTCGCAGCGAGTAACGCCGCGACCCCGGACCGAGATCCGTTCAGTGTGCTCGCGAACACAGCAACGCCAAGGGTGTTCGCGCGTCTGTCTGGGCGGGCACCGAGAAGAACGAGCGCGAGGAGAGCAGAAGATGACCGCCCCACCCCAGGGTGTTGAGGTCGACCACATCGAGTTCCCGGCCGGCCGGATCCGGTTCTTCCGGGCCGGGACCAGCGGACCGGCGATCGTCCTGCTGCACGGCGGCGGGCCGGACAACGCGCTGATCAGCTGGCGCCACGCCATCGGGGTGCTCGCGGCCGACCACCGGGTCTTCGTGCCCGACCTGCCTGGTCAGGGCGGCAGCATGCCGTGGCGCGGCAGCGCCAACCAGCGCACCTTCGAAGAGGTGCTGCGCTGGCTGCTGGACGCCTGGCAGGTGCCGCAGGCGACGCTGGTGGGCCTGTCGATGGGCGGCAGCATCGCGGCCGGGTTCGCACTGCGCCACCCGCAGCGGGTGCGCGGATTGGTGCTTGTGGACAGCACCGGGATGCAGCACCGCATGCACCGGCACCTGCTCGCCCACCTCGCGCTGCGGTCCAAGTTCGCTGGGCCGTTCGCGGCGAAGTTGTTGCGGCTCAACCGATCCCTGGTCCGCTACGCGCTGACCAAGCTGTTCTTCACCGGTGGGCAACCGGTGTCCGACCTGGAGTCCATTGTCGACGAAGTGAGCGCCGAAGCCGCCGCACGCGGTTCGGTGTTCGCCGACTGGCACCACGACGCGGTCGGCCGGAAGTCGATGAGCATCAACCACCTGCCCAACCTCGGGCAGCTGCAGTGCCCGGTGATGGTGATCCACGGCGAGCGCGACGCCATCGTGCCGGTCCAGACCGCCCGCGACGCAGCGAGCGCGATCCCCGGCGCGATGCTGCGGGTGCTTCCCGAGACGGGCCACTGGCCGAACCGCGAACGGCCGACGGAGTTCAACGCCCTGCTCCGCGAGTTCGTCAACACCCACCGCTAGCGTCGATTACTCAGGCAAAGTGCGGCGGGCTGTGGCGAAGCGAGGACGACCGGCCAGGTCGGCGTGCTCCTGGACGTCGGTGAGGACGCGGCGGGCGCGCAGCAAGGCGGGCACGGAGCCGCCGTGGGTGTCGTCGTGCTCGATCGCCACCCCGCCGCCCGGGCGGAGCAGGCGGGCCGCGCAGCTGACCACGTGGCGCACCACGTCCAGCCCGTCGCGCCCGCCGAACACCGCGTCGTACGGGTCGTGGTCGCGGACCTCCGGTGGCACCGGGGTGCCCTCCGGGACGTACGGCGGGTTGCACAGGACCAGGTCGACCAGGCCCTCCAGCTCCATGAACAGCATCGGGTCGGTGACGTCCCCGGAGTAGAGCTGGATCGGGGTGTCACCGGCCTCCGCCTGCTGGTCGGCGTTGCGGCGGGCCCAGGACAGCGCGGCCAGATCCTTCTCCACCGCGTGCACGGCGGCGTCCGGGCGCGCGTTGGCAATTGCCAGCGCCAGCGCGCCGGAACCCGTGCACAGGTCCACCACGACCGGCTTGTCGATGCCTTCGAGGATGCTTTCGCCCCACTCCAGCAGCAGCTCGGTCTCCGGGCGGGGCACGAACACACCCGGCCCCACGGACAACGTCACGGTGCCGAGCGAGGCGTTGCCGGTCAGGTGTTGCAGCGGAACGCGGGTCGCCCGACGGCGCACGAGGTCGTGCAGCGCCTGGACTACCGGCGGATCCACCAGCGGCACCATCATCAGCTTGGTCCGCTCGACGCCGAGCAGGTGCGCGGCAAGCAGCTCGGCATCGGTGCGCGGACTCGCCACGCCCGAAGCGGCGAGCATTCGCTCCGCCTCGAGGATGGCCAGGCGCAAGGGCTGTCGGGTCACGTCGTCAGCTTAAAGCGCCAGGCGTTCCTGCCGGTCGGCGGCGAGCAGCGCACCGATCACGGCGTCCAGGTCACCGTCGAGCACGTGGTCCAGGTTGTAGGCCTTGTAGTTGACCCGGTGGTCGGAGATCCGGTTCTCCGGGAAGTTGTAGGTGCGGACCCGCTCCGAGCGGTCCACCGTGCGCACCTGGCTGCGCCGCGCCTCGGACGCCTCCCGCTCGGCCTCCTCCTCCGCGAGGGCCTGCAGGCGGGCCTTGAGCACCAGGATGGCGCGCTGCTTGTTCTGCAGCTGCGACTTCTCGTTCTGGCAGGACACCACGATGCCGGTCGGGAGGTGGGTGACGCGCACCGCCGAGTCGGTGGTGTTCACGCTCTGCCCGCCCGGCCCGGAGGACCGGTAGACGTCGATGCGCAGGTCCTTCTCGTCGAGCTCGACCTCGACCTCCTCCGGCTCGGGGTAGACCAGCACCCCGGCCGCCGAGGTGTGCACCCGGCCCTGCGACTCGGTGACCGGCACCCGCTGCACGCGGTGCACGCCGCCCTCGAACTTCAGCTGCGACCACACCCCGTCGGGGCTGGTGTCGCCGGCCTTGGCCTTGATGGCGACCGTGGCGTCCTTGTAGCCGCCGAGGTCGGATTCGGTGGCGTCGAGCACCTCGGCCCGCCAGCCGCGGCGCTCGGCGAAGCGCAGGTACATGCGCAGCAGGTCACCTGCGAACAGCGCGGACTCCTCGCCGCCCTCACCGGACTTGACCTCCAGCAGCACGTCGGAACCGTCGTGCGGGTCGCGCGGCAGCAGCAGCTCGGTGAGCTTGGCCTCCAGTCCGGGCAGCGACTCGGCCAGCCGGTCGGCCTCCTCGGCGAACCCGGCGTCCTCCGCGGCGAACTCGCGGGCGGCCTCCAGGTCGGATCGAGCCTGGTCCAGCTCGCGGGAGGTGCGCACGATCGGGGTCAGCTCCGCGTACCGGCGGCCGAGCTTGCGGGCCCGCGCCTGGTCGGCGTGCACGCCGGGATCGGCAAGTCGCTGCTCCAGCTCCTGGTACTCGGTGAGCAGCGATTCGAGCTTCGACGTCTCCACTGGCGGACCCTCTTCACTTGCTGGCGGACAAGAACGGCACAGAACAAGAGACGGCGCACAACAAGGGACGGCGCCCGCCCCACGAGTTCGCGGGGCGGGCGCCGTCGTTACAGCTACTTCTGGCGCTTGCCGTAGCGAGCCTCGAAGCGCGCCACACGACCGCCGGTGTCCAGGATCTTCTGCTTGCCCGTGTAGAACGGGTGGCAGTTGGAGCAGACCTCAACGGTGATCTGGCCGCTCTTGCGGGTGCTGTGGGTGGTGAAGCTGTTGCCGCAGCCGCAGTTGACCTGCGTCTCCACGTACTCGGGGTGAATGCCACTCTTCAACGGCTCGTCCTCTCTCGTTGGCCGCCGGGTCCACGCAACCATTGCCGCGCGGTGAACCGGAGCCGGAATCAGCCTTGCATTCTGCCAGACCGCAGCACATGACCTGCACCGCAGGGGCGGTCCGCCACCTGCAACGCAGGCCTCCCGTCGGGTATTCCGAGCCCCGCTCTCGACGGGTCCGCAACCGCCCAACGCACCAAATGCACCGTCCGGCGCGCCGCCCACCGCGAAGGGTGCCGGCGGCGAGGCCAGGCGTTCATCCTTCTACGCGTGCTGCTGTGTTCGGTGTTGGGGAGACTCGCGGTCCGGTCGTGGGTGCTGCTCCCCCTGCTCTTCCTCGGCAGCGCCACCTGGGCGGCCGGACTGCTGCAGCTGGCCCTGCAGCCGCACTCGTCGCTGGCCCAGGACCTGGACCTGTCCGCGCCGCTGCTGTTCGGCTTCGCCGCCGCGCTGACCGCGATCAGCGCCGGCCACGTGCGCTGGAGCTCCCGGTGGCAGCGCAACGTCCTGCGGTTCGCCTACCCGCTGCTGCTGGTGGCGTGCGCGCTGGCCGTGGACGGGCTGGAGGTGCCGGTCATGGCCGCGCTCGTCGCGGGCCCGGTGTCCGTCGCGCTGCTGATCATCACGCTGGTCCGCGCCTACCAGGACCACGCCGAGTGCTTGCACGCTTGAAAACGACAGGGCCCGCACCGGGTGGGTGCGGGCCCTGTCGTTCGGGAGAGCGACGATCAGTCGTCGTCCTTGCCCGGGGTGGTCTTGGCGACCTGCATCAGGAACTCGATGTTGGTGCGCGACTTGCGCAGCCGGTCCTGCAGGAGTTCCAGCGCCTGCTGCGCGTCGAGCGCGGCGAGCACTCGGCGCAGCTTGTGGGTGACCGCCAGCTCGTCGGGCGAGAGCAGGATCTCGTCCTTGCGAGTGCTGGAGGAGTCCACGTCGACCGCCGGGAACAGGCGCTTGTCGGCCAGCTTGCGGTCCAGCTTGAGCTCGGCGTTGCCGGTGCCCTTGAACTCCTCGAAGATCACGGTGTCCATCGTGGAACCGGTCTCCACCAGCGCGGTGGCGAAGATGGTCAGCGAGCCGCCGTTCTCGATGTTTCGGGCTGCACCCAGGAAGCGCTTCGGCGGGTACAGCGCGGTCGAGTCGACACCACCGGACAGGATGCGCCCGGACGCCGGAGCGGCCAGGTTGTAGGCGCGACCCAGTCGGGTGATCGAGTCCAGCAGGACGACCACGTCGTGGCCCATCTCGACGAGCCGCTTGGCCCGCTCGATGGACAGCTCGGCGACCGTGGTGTGGTCCGACGGCGGACGGTCGAAGGTCGAGGCGATGACCTCGCCCTTCACCGAGCGCTGCATGTCGGTGACCTCTTCCGGACGCTCGTCGGCGAGGACGACCATCAGGTGGCACTCGGGGTTGTTGGTGGTGATCGCGTTGGCGATTGCCTGCAGCACCATCGTCTTACCGGCCTTCGGCGGGGAGACGATCAGCGCGCGCTGCCCCTTGCCCACCGGCATCACCAGGTCGATGATCCGGCCGGTCAGGTTCTGCGGCTCGGTCTCGAGGCGCAGCCGCTCGTTCGGGTAGAGCGGGGTCAGCTTGTGGAACTCGGCGCGGTTCTTCGACGCCTCCGGCTCCAGGCCGTTGATCGAGTCCACCCGCACCAGCGGGTTGAACTTCTGGCGCTGCTGCTCGCCGTCGCGCGGCTGCCGGATGACGCCCTTGATCGCGTCACCGCGGCGCAGGCCGTACTTGCGGACCAGCGACAGCGACACGTAGACGTCGTCCGGGCCGGCCAGGTAGCCGGAGGTACGCACGAACGCGTAGTTCTCCAGCACGTCCAGGATGCCCGCGACGGGCAGCAGGACGTCGTCCTCGCGGACCTCGGGCTCGCCGCCCTCGCCGCGGCCGCGGTTGCGGCGGCGGTCCCGGAACCGGCGGCCACGACCCCGACGACCACCCTCGTCATCGTCGTCGTCCTGCTGCCGGTTGTCGCGGTCCCGGTCCTGCCGGTTGCCGCGCTCCGGCCGGTTGCCGTCCCGGTCCTGGCGCTCTTGCCGGTCAGGGCGGTTGTCCTGCCGGTCGGGCCGGTTGTTGTCGCGCTCCTGGCGGGTCTCCTGCTTGCGCTCGCCGCGCTGCTCGTCGGCACCACCCGACTGGCTGGACGAACGGCGCCGGCGGTTGCCGCCGCGACGGTTGTCCTCGCCCTCGCCGCCGGTCTCGGCGGACTGCTGCCGCCGGGAGCGGGTGCGGGCCGGAGCGGCACCGCTGGTGCTCTGCTCGGCGGAAGCCTCGCGGGTCTCGCGAGCCGCGGGCGCGCTGTCAACCTCGTCGAGGGCCGGCTGGTGCGCCTTGGCCGCGGGGGCCTCTTCGGCGTCGCGGGCCGACGACTTCTTGGTGGAGCGCGTGCGCGGAGCGGTCGTGCCGCCCTGCTTCTCCTTGATGGCGGCGATCAGGTCGCCCTTGCGCAGACCGCCGGTCTCGATCCCCAGTTCCCCCGCGAGTTGGCGCAGTTCGGCGAGAACCATGCCGGAAAGCCCACCCCGTCGACGCGGGGTGCCGTTGGCCTCGGAATCCTGCTGGCCAGCGGGAGAGGCGCCGTTGGCCGCCTCGCTGCTCAACAGTTCGGTGTTGCTCACGAATGTCCTTCCTGACCGGACCGCGCCTCCTACGCGACCCAGCGGATTGCCCGCCCGCTCTGAAGTGCGGACGGCCGGTGTGTGCTACCAGCTCTGACGCCGATCGGCTTCCCTCCGCGCGTTGCGCGACCGAATTCGGCATTGGCTCGGGAACCAGCAGCACCGGGCAGTGGGAGGCACCCGGCTCGCGTGGTCCATGTGCGACGTATCCACTCCGATCCACACGTGCCGATGCACGCCCTGCCGCCACATTCAGGAATCCCCGACTCAGATTGACGCCCCGGATGCTTGTTCGAGGGCCTTTCCTGGAACTTGAGGCCCCACCGCGACAACGGCAACGACGTGCACCGTCGATCGCCCGAAGCGAAACTCAATTGAGTTGACAACTCCTGCCTCGGTCACCGCGATTAGCCGAACCCACCTAAGTTGATCTTCACCCCGTGAGGGGCGGAGTTCAATTCACGGCGGGAGATGCGCTCCGGAAAACGATGTCCCGGATGCGGCACCGGCACGCTGGGCGCGGTGACTGATTGACCTTGAGGGTAGACGCCCCGCAGTTCGGGTGCAACAACCCCCTTGGGCGTGTGGCCCGCCCTTACAGATCTCGCCATCGGCGGCCACCCAGCGAATCCGCTGCTCGCCACCTGCGACACCTCCTTTGTACCACCTCGGGCGGAGGCGGCTGCTGCGGGGCGGCGAACTGGGCTTTCGCACCCGGTTCACCACCCCGGAGTCAGGACTGCTCGACGATCCGCACGCCGGTGTCGTCGACCGGAAGGCGCAGCGACTGGAAGCCGTTCAGCGCAATGTCGGCGGGAAGCTCCCCACCGACGGGTAAGGCGAGTACGGTCGGCCCCGCACCGGAAACCGCGGCCGCCACGCCGGCGTCGCGCAGGCGGCGGACCAGCGCGATGGTTTCCGGCCACGCCGCTTCGCGGTAGTCCTGGTGCAACCGGTCGTCGGTGGCGTCCAACAGCAGTTCGGGCGCGCTGGTCATCGCGTGCACCGCCAATGCCGCACGACCGGCCGCGAACGCAGCATCGGCGTGCGGAACCCGTTCCGGCAGCAGGCCTCGGGTGGCGTCGGTGGAGGACTCCTCCTGGGGGACTAGGACGATCGGCGACACGTCCGCGTGCGGTCGCATCCGGACCGCGCGGAAGCGGCCGTTTTCCTGCCAGGCGACCACGAATCCGCCCAGCAGGCTCGCCGCCGCGTTGTCCCCGTGCCCCTCGCGTGCCGCGGCCAAATGCAGCGCACGATCAGCGTTCTCGTTGTCCTGCAAGTCGATTCCGGCGAGACCGAAGCCCGCGGCGACCCCGGCGACGATGGCCGCCGCCGAGGATCCCAGGCCGCGCGAGTGCGGAATGCTGTTCTCGCAGTGCAACCGCAGCGCCGGGGCGGGAAAACCCAGTTCCGCCAACGTGTCGTGGATGACTCGCACCACCAGGTGACGCTCGTCGGTGGGAACCGAACCGGCGCCCTGCCCCTCGACGTGGACGCTGGCCGAACCGGCGGGGCCGTCGACGACCTGGGCGGAAACGTTGTCGTACAAGGACAACGCCATGCCCAGGGCGTCGAATCCGGAGCCGAGGTTCGCGGTCGAAGCCGGAACCTTCACCCGGACGGCCGAAACCGGCAACGCGGTCATGTGAGTTCCAGCGCGGTGGCGACCGCGCCCGGGTCCACCGGCAGCGGCTCGACCTCGACCATGCCGGACAGCGCGGTGTCCGGGTCCTTCAGGCCGTGCCCGGTGACCGTGCAGACCACGACCGAACCGGCGGGCAGGCGCCCGTCGGCGGCGGCCAGCAGCCCGGCGACGCTGGACGCCGACGCCGGTTCGACGAACACGCCCTCGCGGGAGGCCAGCAGCCGGTAAGCCGTCAGGATCTCCTCGTCGGTCACCGCGTCGAACAGACCGCCGGAGGCGTCCCTGGCGTTGACCGCACCGTTCCAGGAGGCGGGGCTGCCGATGCGGATCGCGGTGGCGATGGTCTCCGGGTTGCCGACCGGCTGGCCGTGCACCAGCGGCGCGGCACCGGCGGCCTGGAAGCCGAACATCCGCGGGGTCGACTCGACGACGCCGTCGCCCGCGTACTCGGTGTAGCCCTTCCAGTAGGCGGTGATGTTGCCGGCGTTGCCGACCGGCAGGCAGTGCACGTCCGGAGCGCGGCCTAGCACGTCGCAGATCTCGAACGCCGCGGTCTTCTGCCCCTCGATGCGCACCGGGTTGACCGAGTTGACCAGGCTCACCGGGTGTTCGGCGGCGGTCTTGCGAGCCAGCTCCAGGCAGTCGTCGAAGTTGCCCTGGACCTGGAGGATCTTCGCGCCGTGCACCACCGCCTGGGCGAGCTTGCCCAGCGCGATCTTGCCCTGCGGCACCAGCACCGCCGAGGTCAGCCCGGCGCGCGCCGCGTAGGCGGCGGCCGAGGCGGAGGTGTTGCCGGTGGAGGCGCAGATGACGGCCTTGCTGCCCTCGGCCAGCGCGTGCGTGATGGCCACGGTCATGCCGCGGTCCTTGAACGAGCCAGTCGGGTTGGCGCCCTCGACCTTGAGGTAGACGGTGCTGCCGGTCAGCTCGGAGAGGTGGTGGGCTGGCACCAGCGGGGTGTTGCCCTCCTGCAGGGTCACGATGCGAGCCCCGTCCGGAACCGGAACCCGGTCCCGGTAGGCCTCGATCAGGCCGGGCCAGCCGGCCCGCACCGGAGTGCCCTGGATGTTCGTCACGACGGTTCACCTTCCACGCGCATCACGCTGACCACCTCGCGCACCACCGGTAGTTGCGCGATCTTGTCCACTGTGGACCTAAGTGCCGCGTCGGCAGCGGTGTGGGTGACCACCACGAGGCTGGCCTCCGCTCCCCTGCCCTGCTGACGCACCACCGAAATGCTCACATCGTGCTCGTTGAACATGGCCGCGACCTGCGAGAGCACGCCCGGCTTGTCGGCCACGTCGAGGCTGATGTGGTAGCGGGTCGGGGTCTGCCCCATGTCGCGCACCGGCAGCTGCGCGTGCGCCGACTCCCGGGGCCCCTTGCCCGCCACGACCAGGTTGCGGGCGACCGCGACGAGGTCGCCCAGCACGGCGCTGGCGGTGGGCGCGCCGCCGGCGCCCTGGCCGTAGAACATCAGCTGCCCGGCCGCCTCGGCCTCCACGAACACCGCGTTGAAGGCGTCGCCGACACCGGCCAGCGGGTGGCTGCGCGGGATCATCGCCGGGTGCACGCGGGCCGACACCGACTCGCTGCCGTCCTCGTCGACGACCCGCTCGCAGATCGCCAGCAGCTTCACCGTGCGGTCCAGGGTGCGCGCCGCGGCGAGGTCGCCGGGCGTGACCGCCGAGATGCCCTCGCGGTGCACGTCGCTGGCGGTGACCCGGGTGTGGAACGCCAGCGAGGCCAGGATCGCGGCCTTCGCGGCGGCGTCGAACCCGTCCACGTCGGCGGTCGGGTCCGCCTCGGCGTAACCCAGGCGACCGGCCTCGTCCAGCGTCTCGGCGTAGCCGGCGCCGGTGGAGTCCATCGCGGACAGGATGAAGTTCGTCGTGCCGTTGACGATGCCCATGACCCGGTTGATCCGGTCACCGGCCAACGACTCGCGCAGCGGTCGCAGCAGCGGGATGGCCCCGGCGACCGCCGCCTCGAAGTAGATGTCGGCGCCGGAGGCGTCCGCGGCCGCGTACAGCTCCGAGCCGTGCTCGGCCAGCAGCGCCTTGTTCGCGGTCACCACCGATTTGCCGGACCGCAGCGCGGTCAGCAGCAGGGAGCGGGCCGGCTCGATGCCGCCGATCAGCTCCACCACGACGTCGACGTCGCCCTCCACCAGCGCCTGGGCGTCGGTGGTGAGCAGGTGTTCGGGCACTTCGGGGTGCTTGTGCGGGCGGCGCACCGCGACCCCGGTGACCAGCACCGGAGCCCCCGTTCGAGCGGCGAACTCGTCGGGTTGGTCGCTCAGCAGGCGCAGCACCTCGGTACCGACCGTGCCGCACCCCAACAGCGCGACCCGGATCGGTTCACGGTCCTGGTTCACTCACACCTCCAGCCGGAGCAGGTCGTCCTCGGTCTCCCTGCGCAGCAGCAACCGCGCCTGACCATCGCGCACCGCCACCACGGGCGGCTTGGGCAGGCGGTTGTAGTTGCTGGCCATCACGTAGCAGTAGGCGCCGGTGGCGGCCACTGCGAGCAGGTCTCCTGGAGCAATGTCCTCCGGGAGCCAGCAGTCGCGCACCACTACGTCACCGGATTCACAGTGCTTGCCCACGATGCGGGACAGCACGGCCGGTGCTTCGGCGCTGCGCGACACCAGTCGGCAGTCGTAGACCGCGTCGTAGAGCGAGGTCCGGATGTTGTCGCTCATGCCGCCGTCGACACTCACGTACCTGCGCTGCACCTCGGCGCCGAGCGCGACGTCCTTGATGGTGCCGACCTCGTAGACGGTGACCATGCCGGGGCCGACGATGGCGCGGCCGGGCTCGACGGCGATCTTGGGCACGGGGATGCCGGCGTTGTCGGCCTCCTTGCCCACGATCTCGCGCAGCCGGGTGGCCAGCTGGTCCGGTGGCAGCGGGTCGTCGTCGCCGGTGTAAGCGATGCCCAGCCCGCCACCGAGGTCCACAGTGGACGCGCTGGCCATCGCCTCATCGCCGTGCTCGGCGCGCAGCTCGGCCAGCAGCCGCACCACCCGGTGCGCGGCCAGCTCGAAGCCGTCCACGTCGAAGATCTGCGAACCGATGTGGCTGTGCAGCCCGGCCAGCACCAGCGAACCGGACTTCAGCACCCGGTGCACGGCCTCGGCGGCCTGGCCACCGGCCAACGAGAAGCCGAACTTCTGGTCCTCGTGCGCGGTCGCGATGAACTCGTGGGTGTGGGCCTCCACGCCGACGGTGACGCGCACCAGCACGTGCTGCTGGACGTCGCGCTCGGCGGCGATGTGCGCCAGCCGGGCGATCTCGTGGTACGAGTCCAGCACCACCGATCCGACGCCAGCCTCCACCGCGGTGGTCAGCTCGGCGACGGACTTGTTGTTGCCGTGGAAGGTGATCCGCTCGGCCGGGAACCCGGCGCGCAGCGCCACGGCGAGCTCGCCGCCGCTGCACACGTCCAGGCTCAGGCCCTCCTCGGCGACCCAGCGCGCGACCTCGGTGCACAGGAACGCCTTCGAGGCGTAGTGCACCGCGGTCGGGTCGCCGAAGGCCTCGGCGTAGTCGCGGCAGCGGGACCGGAAGTCGTCCTCGTCCAGCACGAACAGCGGGGTGCCGAAGCGCTCCGCCAGTTCTCGGACGTCGATGCCGGCGATCCGGAGGGCACCGTCGGCGCCGCGCTCGCTGTTGCGCGGCCACACCTGCGGGTGCAGTTGATCGACGTCTTCCGCGGTGGCCGGAACCGGTCCCGCGGTGTTGCCGGGCAGCACGACATCGGCGTGCCGGGGCCCGGCGGGATGGGCGCGCATCTAGAGCTCCTTCGCGCAGCCTGCCGCTGGACAGGCAATTCGTCACGGCACAACTGGTGCCGCGTTGTCACATCTGCTCGGGTGCGCTGACGCCCAGCAGCCCCAAGCCGTTGGCGATGACCTGGCGGGTCGCCTCGCACAGCTGCAGTCGGGCGATGGTCAGCGCGCTGGCCTGGTCGTCACCGGGCTGCAGCACGCGGCAAGCGTCGTAGAACTTGTGGTACGCGCTGGCCACGTCCTCCAAGTAGCGGGCCACCCGGTGCGGTTCGCGCAGCTGGGCGGCCGAGTTCACCACGCGCGGGAACTCACCGAGGGTGCGGATCAGGTCGCCCTCGCGTTCGTGGGTGAGCAGCGACAGGTCGGCGTTGTCCACGGTGCCGCGCTCGATTCCCAGCGAGACCGCGTTGCGCTGCAACGACGAGAGGCGGGCGTGCGCGTACTGCACGTAGAACACCGGGTTCTCATTGGTGCGCTTGCTGATCAGGTCCAGGTCGATGTCGACCGCGGAGTCCGCCGAGGACCGGATCAGCGAGTAGCGGGCGGCGTCCACGCCGACTGCCTCCACCAGGTCCTCCAGGGTGACGACGGTGCCCGCGCGCTTGCTCATCCGCACTGGTTTGCCGTCGCGCACCAGGTTCACCATCTGCCCGATCAGCACCTCGACCACCGACGGGTCGTCGCCCAGCGCCGCGGCAGCGGCCTTGAGCCGGGCGATGTAGCCGTGGTGGTCGGCGCCCAGCATGTAGATGCACAGTTCGAAGCCGCGGTTGCGCTTGTCCAGCAGGTAGGCGACGTCACCGGCGATGTAGGCGGGCGCACCGTCGCTCTTGATGACCACCCGGTCCTTGTCGTCGCCGAACTCGGTGGAGCGCAGCCACCAGGCGCCGTCAGCGAAGTACACGTGACCGGACTTTTTCAGCGTCTCCAGCGACTCGGCCACCGCACCAGAGGTGTGCAGCGAGTCCTCGTGGAAGTACACGTCGAAGTCGGTGCCGAACTCGTGCAGGCTCTGCTTGATCTCGTCGAACATCAGCCCGACGCCGATCCGGCGGAACGTCTCGTGCTGCTCCTCGGCGGGCTGCCCCATCACCGCGGGCTCAGCCTTGATCACCTCACCGGCGATGTCGCCGATGTAGTCGCCGCCGTAGCCGTCCTCCGGGGCGGGCTCGCCCTTGGCCGCGGCGATCAGCGACCGCACGAACCGGTCGATCTGCGCACCGGCGTCGTTGAAGTAGTACTCGCGGGTCACCACGGCGCCCTGCGCGCTCAGCACGCGGCCGAGCGCGTCGCCGACCGCGGCCCAACGGGTGCCGCCCAGGTGGATCGGGCCGGTCGGGTTGGCCGAGACGAACTCCAGGTTCACCTTCAGGCCGTCGTAGCGGTCGTCGTTGCCGTACTCGGCGGCGCGGGTGATGACCTCGCGCACGATCTGGCCCTGCGCGTCCGCGGCCAGCCGCAGGTTCAGGAAGCCGGGACCGGCGACGTCGACCGCGTCGATGCCGTCCTTGCCGGTCAGCGCCTCGGCCAGCCAGGTCGCCAGTTCGCGCGGGTTCACGCCGGCCTTCTTGGCCACCTGCATCGCGAGGTTGGTCGCGTAGTCGCCGTGCTCCGGGTTGCGGGGGCGCTCGACGGTCACCACCTCGGGCAGGATGGAGGTGTCCAGCTGCTTGGCGGAAAGCACCTCGACGGCGGTGTTGCGGACCAGCTCTGCGAGCGCGGCGGGAGTCACCTTATGGAGTCTAAGGAAGAGTCGGCGCTGCTCAGCCAACGGGTTGGCCAGTTCCCAGCAGGCAAGACCACGGTGCGTGATCGACCCGTCACAGACGTGTGAGAACGTGTGTGGCGAGCATTGGTCGAGAGGGCTCTCGTGACGTCGGCAATCTCTACACTGGCGGGCCGGATCCCCCGGTGGTACTTGGTGAGACGAGGTTTTCGAACAGCATGGCGAACAAGAAGAGCAAAGCGGTGCGCAACACCGTGGTGCACCAGCGGCAAATCCCCTGGATGCTGATCTCGGGCGTGACCGCCGTGGCGGTGTTCGCAGCCGTGGTCTTCGGTTTCACGTTCATGAGGTACTCCGAAACCTCGGACATCCGGGAAGCCCAGGCCGAAGCCGAGAAGGCCGCCGAGCCGTTCAAGCCGTCGCCGGAGAACCCCGACCCGTCCAAGAAGATCCCCGGGGTCAAGACCGTCGAATACCAGGGCCAGATCCACACCACCCCGACGCAGCGGGTGGCCTACGACCAGTCCCCGCCGTTCGGCGGCCCGCACGACGGCATCTGGGCCGACTGCACCGGCGTGATCTACCCGGAGGCGGTGCGCACCGAGAACATGGTCCACTCGCTCGAGCACGGCGCGGTGTGGATCGCCTACAACCCGGACAAGGTCGACGAGGCCGGCGTGGACCGGCTCAAGGCCCGCGCCGACGGCAAGCCCTACACGATGATGTCGCCGTACCCGGGTCTGGACACCCCGATCTCGCTGCAGTCCTGGGGCCACCAGCTCAAGGTCGACAACGCCGACGACCCGCGCATCGACCAGTTCATCACCGCGCTGCGGCTGAACAACAACGGCGTCTACCCGGAGATCGGCGGCTCCTGCCAGGCCTACCCGGGCGCGTTCGACACCAACAACCCGCCGAAGTTCGACCCGACCCAGCCCGGCCCGGACGCGGTCACCATGGACGGCCGCGGCGCGAACCAGGCAGTCGGCGATATGGGCCAGGGGCAGTAAGCCGTGTCGACCGGACGTCCACTGGCCGCACGGATCTTCGTTGCCGTCGCAGCAGCCCTGGCGCTGCTGCTGCTCGGGGCGGCGCTCGGACTGCTGATCCGGGTGCCGTCCCTCGACCGCGCTGAACCCGGGCCGACCCCGGTCGACATCGGGTTCGCGCAGGACATGAGCGTGCACCACCAGCAAGCGGTGACCATGGCCACGCTGGCCCGCGAGCGCGCCGACGACGTCGCGGTGCGGCAGCTGGCCTTCGACATCGAGACCAACCAGCGCGACCAGATCGGCCGCATGCAGGGCTGGCTGAGCCTGTGGCACCAGTCCTCGCAGGCCGTCGGCCCGCTGATGGAGTGGATGAAGTCCGAAGGCCACGACCACAGCGGGGCGGGGACGCCCACCGGCGGCGGGCTGATGCCGGGCATGGCCAGCAGTGCGGAGATGGCGCACCTGCAGGACCTGCGCGGCCCGGACTTCGACGTCTACTTCCTGCAGCTGATGCTGCGCCACCACGAGGGCGGCGCCCCGATGGCCGACTACGGCGCACGCCACGCGGCCGTCCCAGCGGTGCGCGAGCTGGCGAAGAACATGCTCGGCTCGCAGGGCAGCGAAAGCCAGCTCATGCGCACCATGCTGTCGCAGCGCGGCGCTCGGCCGATTTAACGCACGCGACTCGCCAGGTCAGAGCTTGGCAGCGCTCACCAGGTCAGTTCCCGACAGCGCTTTGCGCACTCGGCGGGCTCGACCTGGAGAGTCGCGTGGTCGATGCGGTAGCGCTCGGACAGCAGGCGCTGCGCCGCGATCAGCACCCCACCGTGGTCAGCGTCGGAACCGGTGGTCAGGTGCGCCGAGGCGACCTCCATGCCGGAGGTGAGGGTCCACACGTGCAGGTCGTGGACCTCGGTGACCGACGGCAGCGCGGCCAGGTCCGCGCGCAGCTCGCTCACGTCGACGCCTTCCGGGGCCTGCTGGACGAGGATCCGCAGCGCCTGGCGGGCGAGCTTCCAGGTCCGCGGCAGCACGAACACGCCGACTGCGACGGCGACGATCGGGTCCGCCAGGTACCAGCCGAACAGCCAGGTGAGCAGACCGCCGATCAGCACCCCGCCCGAACCGATGGTGTCGGCGAGGACTTCCAGGTAGGCGCCGCGCACGTTCAGGCTCTCGTTGGCGCCCTGGCGCAGCAGCGCGAACACCACGAGGTTGGCGCCCAGCCCGGCCGCTGCGGTCAGCATCATCGGCAGCCCGGCGACCTCCGGCGGATCCTGGAACCGGGAGATCGACTCGTAGAGGATGTAGGCGGCGACGCCGAACAGCAGGACGGCGTTGGCGAGCGCGGCCAGGACTTCCATGCGGTAGAGCCCGAAGGTCCGCTTATCCCCCACCGGCCGACGCGCCGCGGTGATCGCGGCGAGCGCCATGCCCACGCCGAGCACGTCGGTGAGCATGTGCCCGGCGTCGGAGAGCAGCGCCAGCGAGGACGTCATGAATCCGACGACGGCTTCGAGCACGAGGAACGCGAGCAGGATCGCGAACGACATGCCGAGCCGCCGCACGTAGCGCCCGGAGGCGCTGACCGCGTCGGCTGCGGAACCGTGCCCGTGGCCCTGACCCATCGACCCTCCTACTTCCACCCAACCTCAATACATAGTGAAGTATGCATGAGTTCACGGGTCAAGGCGATAGGGGCCAGCATCTGAGACGTCGCGGCCAGCGCCGCCCGACGCACCCCCCGGCGAAACCAGCGCAGCGAGTGCGATAGGCTAACGATCGTCCGCAGCGACAAGCCCTCGTAGCTCAGCGGATAGAGCACTGCCCTCCGGAGGCAGGTGTCGCAGGTTCGAGTCCTGCCGAGGGCGCCCAGTTCATAGCGTTGTTGCCCGACCCCAAGGTCACCCTTGGGGCACATCTGGGGCACGCACCGCAAGGTCCATCCGGTCTGCAATGTCGTTCAGCCGGTCCGGGAACAGATGCCCGTAAAGGTCCAAGGTCATCGTTGCCGTCTTGTGCCCCAACATCTGCTGAACGATCTTCACGTCTGCTCCTGATGCGATCGCCAGGGATGCAGCAGTGTGACGGAGCTCGTGCGGGTGGAAGCCGCGTGGACCGGCGTCCCGCACGGCAGGATCAAAAACGCCCCGGCGGAAGTTCCGCACCCTCAGCACCCCGCCGCGCGGAGAAGTGAACACGAGGGCATCAGCCGTCCTACCGCTGACCCTTTGCCTCAGCTCCTCCGCCAAGAACCGAGGCAGAGGGACCGCACGTCGCTCATGCGTCTTAGGGGAACCCCAGACCAGTTGACCGTTCACCTCTGTGACGGACTCCGCCACCAGGACACGCCGACGATCCAGGTCCACGCGCCCAGCCTTCAGCGCCGCGAGTTCGCCCCACCGCAGGCCGGTATAGGCCAGAAACCGGACTACGACGCCATATTCTCCGCATCGATCAGCCAGCTTGGCGACTTCCGAGTGATCAAGGTAGCGATGATCGGGCAAGGCTGGACGCGGAAGCCGGATGCCCTCCGCAGGATTGCGCGCGATCCGTCCATCATGGACAGCCCATGCAAGTACCTGGGAGAAGACGCGATGCACCTTGACGACAGACGCGGCTGACCAGCTCTTTGTAAGCCCCGAAGCCCAGATCTGCACGTCAGCGTGCTTAACCGCAGACAACTGGACGTTGCCCCACCTTGGAAGGATGTGAGTGTTGATCGCGATCTCGTACCTGACGAACGTTGATCGCGCGAGATGCCCCTGAGCGTCCAGCCAACGATTTGCCCAGTCCCCTACGGAGATCTTGCCTGCATCGGGGGCGATATAGGTACCAGAGAGAAGCCCGTGACCGACGGTCGTGGCGTACTGTTCGGCGTCAGCCTTACGGCGAAAGCTCTTCTTGCGCTGACGCCCATCAGGATCACGCCAGCGGACCAGCCACCGAGCACCAGTGCCGTAACGGTCGGTGCGCTCGGGCTTTCCGTCCGGGCCGGTACGGTGCCAACGGTCATCGATGTCAGCCACTACTGACGCTCCATTCCTGCCTGTACTTGTGTTTTCGTGCTTCTCGCTGCCGTTCTGCGATCGCGGCGGCGAGTTCGCGTTCTTCGGGGGTGTGGTGGCCGACGCTGGTCATGGCCCAGTCGTTGACGACGGTGATTGAGTCTTCGTCGGTGATGCCGAGTTCGGCGAGGGTGTTTTCGTGCTGGTAGCGGCGTCGGTCGTCGCGGATCTGCCGGAACGGCACCGAGTAGCGCTGACTCTTGGTGAGGAAGTGCCCCCGGAAGGCGAGCATGTGCGCCCAGTGCCGCAGCTTGAGAGCGTCGAGCGGGTCGAGCTTGTCGCCGAGCGTGGGGTGCAGGAACTGCCGGCGGGTCGTCCGGGTGACCTCGCCGCCGTTGGCGCAGGTGGTGCAGAACTGCGCGTGGGTGCGCTGCTGGCAACCGCAGTCCTCGGCCTGGTGGGGGCCGTTGGGGTGGCATTCCGGGCACGGCACCGGGGCGGCGAGGTCCCAGGCGGTTTGGATGATCCGGCGGTGGTGAGCGGTGACCTTGAGTCGGTCGATGTCGGCTTGCGAACGGATGCGGCGGTCGGTGGCTTCGCTGGTGCTGGTGCCCTTGGTAGCGTATTTGGCCACATAGGACGCCAAGCGGTCGTCGGTGATCGTGCCGTGCTCGTCTTCGACCTGGTCGGCATCTACTGGGCGGATCGGTCGGATGTCGATCTGCTCGCCGAAGGCGAGTTCCCAGGTGCGCCCGTCGGTCTCGGGGGAGGTGATCACGGTGTTGGCGTGCGCGGTGCGGATCGCCTCGGTGAGAGCGTCCGTGGTGCCCCATGCTGGGGTGGGGTCGTCGGGTCCGGCGGGTCCGTCGAGTCGGATCACGGCGTGGAAGTGGATGACGCCTCGGCGCTGGTACTCGGCGACCTTGGCGAACGCCAGCTCCGCGTGGTCGGCGAAGTCGCGTTGGCGCAGTCCTGCGGCCTCGGCGAGGTGGCGCTTGAGGTAGGTGGTGAAGCGGTGCCACAGCGCCCCGGCGTGGGCCTGCCACAGCACGTGACCGGTGTAGTCGTAGGCCTCCGGGTCGATCGGCTGCCCGAGGCGGGGGTCGTCGGGGTGGTGGAACTCGCCGCACCGGCAGGGGATCGCCTTCCCGCGGGGGGCGCGGCGGTTGTGCACCGGGCCGAAGCTCGGGGCGGTGAGGGTGACGAACAACCGGGGCTTGTCCGCGACGCTGGCGGGGATTCCCTTGGTGCCTCCGGCGAGCCCAGCGCGCAGGAGGTGGTAGGCGTCGGCGGCGTAGCGGTCAGAACAGGCCACGCAGACCGATTCGCGGCGGTTGCCGCACGGGACCATGACCTGGCCGTGCCGGGAGTCCAGGACGTTGCCGGTGGCGTTGTCCTGGACCGCCCACGAGCCGGACAGCCGGATGGGCTGTGTGCAGCCACCGAGGCGCTGCATGTCGGCGCGCCAGCGCTTGAAGTCGACCGCGCGTGCTCGGTGGCTCAATCCGTCCTTGGGGCGCAGGTCCGACAGTGCCGCCCTGCTCATGCAGCCGCCGCCATGCGCGTGCAGAAGCACCACGCCGGGGTGCCGGGCTCACCGGTGATCGAGCCGTCCCAGTCGATCTGAACGCAGGTGCCGTCGCAGTCCTCGCAGACGTTCCGGCGCGAGTTTCCCCGGCGGATCTGGCGCTGCACGCTCGCGATGCGGGACGGGATCTTGTGCGAGCCCGCGCCGGTGAACTCCAGGACGTCGCCCATCTTCACCAGCTCGTCCCACTCGCCAGCACACAGGTCGAACTTGTCCTCAACGATGTCCTGCACGAACTCCGGCAGGTCCCGGAACATCGACTGGCACAGCGACCGGTTCATCTGCGGGTTCAGGTCGGTGAACCGGAACGAGGTGATCTCCTCGATCTCGCCCTGCGACAACTCGGGCTGGATCTTCGGGGCATTCAGCACAGCAGTCACGACAACCTCCGACGGGTCCCAACTGGCTTAAGCCAGTACTGGCTTAAGCCAGTAGAGCACCTAAGTGGTGGGGTGTCAAGAAGTGGCTTGAGCCAGTAAAGTGGGGGGCGAGTCGCCTGCTGTTGGGCGCGGAATTGAGGAGACGTTGACCAGGGAAAATGACCATGAAAGCGGCCAACTGCCCAGCCGCCGAGTGGCGCACGAGCTTCGGCACGCGATCACTTCCGGCGCGTATGCCGCAGGCGACAAGCTGCCATCCGAACGGGCCTTGGCCGAAGAGCACGGCGTCGCGCGCAACACAGCGCGGGAGGCTGTTCGATTGCTGATCGAGGAGGGGCTAGCGACCGCGCAACACGGTCGAGGCGTGTTCGTCCGGGGTAAACGTCGGCTGCTCCGCTTCGGGAGTGAGCGGTACTCGCACCGACTGCGCAACGAGACCGGCCTGTCGCCATACCGCGCTGAAGTTGCAAAGCAGGGACGCACGGCGCGGGTCGACTGCACCTCAATCACCCGAGGCGCACCGCCGGCCGAAGTGGCCGAGCGCCTGGGGCTGGACACCGAAGCGGACACGGTGGTTCGCCGGGAAAACTGGTACTTCGCCGACGATGAGCCGGTCCAGATGGGCGTTACCTACATCCCGTGGGGTGTTGCAGACGGTTCGGTCCTTGCTGACTCCGCAAAGCTGGGCAAAGGGAGCCTGTACGCCAGGTTTGAAGAACAGGGCCACTCGATCAGCCGAGTTAGGGAAGAGATCAGCTCACGCATGCCAAGCCCAGACGAATTGCGCGGGCTGGCGATCCCTGACGGGGTGCCTGTAATCGAGGTGCTGCACACCGGAATCGACAACCGCGGAACCGCTTTCGAGGTGACCCGATTCGTCATGCGTGCCGACATCACTGGACTGGACTACAACATGCCCGTGGAGGATTGATGCGCCCAGAAGTCGTCATCAGGAAGCGCGCCGCAGCCGACATCACCCCTGCCGGACAGGTACTCGTCCGCGTTCATGAGAACGACGGCTACCCGGTCGAAGGCGCGGACGACCCTGGGGCATGGCTGTCGCCAGCCGGGCTCATTCAAGCGTGGGTGGGGGAGGTCAACAGCGGTGTAGTCGGCCACGTGGCTCTCACGCGCCCTGGAAGCGGCGACGACGCGGCCGAGCAGTGGGCCGCGCTGTCAGGCGAGACGGATTCCGAGATCGCCGTACTCGGACGTCTCTTTGTCCATCCCGATGCGCGGGGCCTTGCGGTCGGAGAACGCCTTGTCCGTGCCGTCATGGACCACGCGACCACCCACAGCTTGAGCCTGACGCTGGACGTCATGGAGAAGGACCGCGCGGCGATCCGGCTCTACGAACGACTCGGATGGGGCCGCATCGGCCAAGCCCGGCACTCGTTCGGCGACGGCGAATCAGTCCCGGCTCTATGCTTCGCGGCACCGCGACCCGAAGGCCTTGGCCCAGCACTCCACGCCGCCCGGGGTTGAACTGCACTCGACATGCCCCGGTGTTCAGAGTTTCTTTTCTTCATCAAGGGCGGCCCCTGCGGGGCCGCCAGCCTGCTGTATGCCAGCCCGGCCGAATCGACCACCGGACCGGGCGTGCGGCCTGGCGGCCGGTCCCGGCCGGCGGTCGACGGCCGGGCGCAGGCGGAAGGCAGGCGGCCCCGCGCCACCAGCGGGCCACGTTCACACGCAAAGAGATGTCCTCGCCGGACGGGCAGGCCAACAGGGTGAGGGGAAGTGCTCGAACGCTGCGGTTCGGTCGTGGCTGCTCCGTCCTCACCCCATCGACCTCCCACAGGGCTATCAGGCCGCGTCAAGGGGGCAAGCTTCCGCCGACGCGTACCGTTGGCCTCGGATGTTGCCCCCTTGACACAGCCTGATCGGTCTTCGACAGGTCGACGGGGTGAGGACAGAGGCCCTCCCTTGTAGGCGGAGAGAAGAGCGGCCGGGGCACATTCGGGGCACAGGACAACCAGTACTGACCAAAAACAACGGCAACTGACCGGTACTACGCGACACGCAGGCCCGCAGCTCACCGGCAATGACGCAGTTCTACGGCGCGCCTGAAACGCCCTCCGGAGGCAGGTGTCGCAGGTTCGAGTCCTGCCGAGGGCGCACCCAAGATCCGCCCCTGGTTCGGCAATCGCCGCCAGGGGCGGATCTGTTTGTACGTCACCGTCTGCCAGCGACAGGCATGATCTGTCGCCGTTCACATGCAGGTCGGCAGGGCGGGCGTCAGCCCTTCCATCCAGTCGCATGTCGGCCCTGTGTCTAGCCAGGCAGTGCCAGAGAAGCCGTACTGACCCTGCGTACCGCCATGGTGATGCCCACGAGTATTCCCTCCCAACCGTCAAATCGAGCCACTCCTGTTTCAGTGCTTCGCAATCATGCTGGGTCCCTGCGACCGGTGTTGCAAAATCAATAACGACGTTGATGCGTCCAGTTCACACCAAAAAGAGATCAGCTCGCCGAACGACCGTCGGAGCGCCGGGCAGGTGCGCCCTTGCGAGGACTTAGGGCAACGCCGGACACCAATTAGGTATCACTAGACATGCACATCTAGAGGCTTAAGTCCCAGCAGTACACTTGGACTGACTTTCAAGTCGCAAAAGATCAATTTCAGTTCTGAGAATCCTGCTGACCTGAGGACTTTCGACACATCCTTTTTGGACAAGTGACCACTATATTAAAGGCGTCGTACGCACCAAAGTTAGGACAGCAGCAAGGAGGCATGGCGCTTCAAGTGGAGTACTGATGCCTGCCGATTTCAGCATGTGGAAGTTGGATAGGACAGGTGTGCCCCTCGGACTAGTTCTGGCGCCGCCGCCGCAGACAGCAGGGTAGAAGCACGGCGGCGACAAGAAGGTCGTTACCGCACTAGTTGTTCTCCCGAGCGGGGGGTGAGGGAAATGGCGTTGCGTTCGTACGGAGTATTAAGCGGTCAGGTCGTGGAGAGCCATAGAGAGGGGTTTCCGGACGAGTCCCCGCACTACCAGATCCACGTTCTTGATGACACCGGCACGCATTATCAGGTGCCGGTGAACGTAAAATCAGCGGAAGCGCCATCGGATCTGTTGTATCTCGTGTCCGACGACTTCGTGCATCCGATCCTGGGAACGTTGCCCGCTCGCTTTTCCGGGTGGACTGCGTTGCCTCCCGGACCCGGACACGCGAACCTCGACTATATTCGTGGCAATTTATTCGAGCCGTCGGAGATGCGTACTCTTCCTCCTGATGCCAGGGGTCCGGACAACGACCTGGAGGATCTTCTTGACCATTACATCCGCCGTGCGCAGGCAGATTCTTCCGCTTGCGTGTACGCGTTCGGCGATCGCTTCGGACCGAAAAAGAAAAACGCGGACAAGGTGTCCGGTTCCGCTCCGAGCAACGGGGTCCATGACGTGCACATGAACCAGGGCAACAGCGCCGATTTCCGCCGCGACGACGGTGTGTGGCAAGACGGCGGCCTCCTGCTGCACTTCGCCACCGAACAGCGCTGGGTAGCGATTTTCCTTGCTTTTCAGAGCCAGGCTTGGCACACAGACGACCGCACTGGTCACGCGCTCGTCGGCGCAGCGCCTCGTCCGAAACGGGGCCGGGAGCAGGTGCGGATCGCCGCCGTGCTAGCAAATCCGGTTGGAGCGGCCTCAGAAACCGAGACAGTGACTTTAATCAACGCTTCTCCCGAATCGGTCGACCTCACAGGCTGGCAACTAGTGGACGGTGGAAAACACAAGAACAGGTCCACTCTCCCGGAAGGCCAGATCACGCCAGGAGCAACAGTCCAAGTCCCCGCTGCCGACCTCCAGCTCAGCAGCGGAGACGGCGTAATCAGCCTGATCAACGCGCACGGCGAAAAAGTCCACGGGGTCTCCTACAGCGCAGAGCAAGGCAGCCGTGAGGGCTGGACCCTTGTCTTCTGAGCCCTATAAGCGGAGTCGCCTCCACGGTGGAGAGTCAGGCCGCGCGAACCGGCTTCCTGGGAGCACCCACGACGAACCTGGCGTGAACCAGTGCGGTACACCTCGATCGAAGTGATCAAACACTGCGGCCCCTGGCACACCCTGGAACAGGTCGAGTTCGCCACCGCGGAATGGGTCGACTGGTACAACCACCGACGCCTCTCCCAGTACTGCGGCGGACCTAGTTCCCTGGTGTCATGAACAACGACTTGTCGCGCAAGTTGGAGAGGTTTCCGCAGATAGGGGTGAGTGTGCCGACCGTGTTGTCTACAGGATGAGAGGAGCGTTGGCGATGAGTATCAAGCTCGGAGCTTTCAACGTTGAGAATCTCTTTGACCGAGCCAAGGCGCTCGACACCACGACATGGGAGCAGGGCCAGCCCGTGCTCGCGGCGTTCGACCACTTCAACACCCTCGCCGCGCGCACCACCTACAGCGAGACGGACAAGGACGAAATGGTGCGCGCACTGCTCACCTTGGGAATCCTGCGCCGAGACAGCGGACACGTCACGCTGAATCGCGCCGACAGCTGGGCAGTCTTGCGCGAAAACCGCGGCGACTTCCTCAAGCAGCCCCGCAATGGCGATGCCAAGATCGTCGCCTCCGGCCGTGCTGACTGGATCGGCTGGGTCGAGCTGGCTACCGAAAGCGTCGACGAGACCGCCACGCAAATGACCGCCAAAGTCATCAAAGACGTAGCAGCCGACATACTCTGTGTCGTCGAAGCCGAAAGTCGACCTTCGCTCGTCCGCTTCAACCACGGCTTACTGGACGAATGCTACGGCCATGCCATGCTCGTGGACGGCAACGACCCCAGAGGCATCGACGTCGGACTGTTCACCACCTCGCCGATCGAGATCCACTCCGTGCGCAGCCACGTCGATCTCCCTGACCCCAAATCCCACACGGACGCCCCGTTGTTTAGCCGCGATTGCCCCATCTACCACCTCCGGCTGCCCGGAGGGAACGACCTGTTCCTCCTACTCAACCATCTGAAGAGTCAGTCGTTCACCAGCGGCGATCCCGACCCGCTACGCAGCCGCCAAAGCGCGCAGGTTCGCAAGATATACGACGGACTCGTCGCGGATGGTGCCGAGTTCGTCGCCGTCCTCGGCGACTTCAACAAGGGCCCCACCAACGACTCACCACCGCAACACCCAACTCTTGAACCCCTGCTCGGCCCTGACACTCCCCTCACGGACACTGCCGCACTATCAGACTTCAGCCCCGGCCCCAGACCCGGGACCTTTCAGTCCTGCACCCTCCGAAACAAGCTGGACTACATCCTCGTCTCCCCTGAGCTCGCCACCCGGGTCACCGGTGGCGGAATCTTCCGCAAAGGTCTGTGGGGCGATCCCCACAACATTCATCCACCACAAGCGTGGGAAATCTACGACAGCATCACCAACCCCGTGCACGCCGCATCCGACCACGCCGCAGTGTGGATCGACATCGACCTCTAAGCTCGCATTCAAAGGTTCAGCCGCAACGTCCACGACCGATGACCGAGCCGAAAACTCATCCGTGCAGGTCAAGCAGCATGTTGGTATTCGTTGATGTTCCCGCCAGGCGGTCGTTCGAGATCCGCCCCTGGTTCGGCAATCGCCGCCAGGGCGGATCTTTTTTGCCAGAAAGGAACCCACCACCCCGGTTGCGGCATCGGGGCGGTGGGCGGCCGAGCGGAGCTGCGGGTCAGGTCGAGCCGATTCCGGTGAGGGAGCGAACTTCCATTTCGGCGGTTCGGCGGGGGTTGTTCGGGGGGCCGCCGAGGAGGGTGCCGATCACTCCGCAGAGGAACGAGATCGGGATCGACACGATGCCCGGGTTGCTCAGCGGGAACCAGGCGAAGTCCGCGTGCGGGAGGATCGAGCCCGGGGCGCCCGAGACCACCGGCGAAAAGATCACCAGCACCAGGCAGGACGACAGGCCGCCGTAGATGCCCCACAGCGTGCCGCGGGTGTTGAAGCGCTTCCAGAACAGCGAGAGCAGCAGCGTCGACAGGTTCGCCGAGGCCGCGAAGGCGAACGCCAGGCCGACCAGGAACGCGATGTTCTGGCCGTTGACCAGGATTCCGCCGATGATCGACGCGCCGCCGATCACCAGCGCGGTCAACCGGGCCACCTTCACCACGTCGTCGGACTTGGCTTTGCCGTGGCGGATCACGTTGGCGTACACGTCGTGGGCGAACGACGCGGACGCCGTCAGCGTCAGTCCCGCCACCACGGCCAGGATCGTGGCGAACGCGACCGCTGCGACGATCCCGAGCAGCACCGTGCCGCCAACGCGGAAGGCCAGCAGCGGCGCTGCGGAGTTCTCGCCACCGGGGGCCGCGAGGATCGTCTCGGTGCCGTTGACCGCGCCTGCGCCGAAGCCGATCACCAGGGTGCACAGGTAGAAACCGGCCATCGTCACCGTCGCCCACACCACCGAGCGGCGCGCCTGCACCGCGTTCGGCACCGTGTAGAAGCGCATCAGCACGTGCGGCAGACCAGCGGTGCCTAGGACCAGCGCCAGCGACAGGGACACGAAGTCCAACTTGGACATCCCGCTCTCGCCGTACTTCGCGCCCGGCGCGAAGATCTTGTCCCCCAACGGGTTTCGCTGAGCGGCGTGCTGCATCAGCGACGTCATGCTGAAGCCGAACTTGCCCAGCAGGAACACGGTCAGCATCGACGCGCACAGGAACAGCATGCCCGCCTTGATGATCTGCACCCAGGTGGTGCCCTTCATCCCGCCGACCAGCACGTACACCATCATGACCAGACCGACGGCGGCGATCACCAGCGCTTGGCCGCTGGCGCTGTGCACGTCCAGCAGCAGCGCGACGAGACTTCCCGCACCGGCCATCTGGGCGATCATGTAGACGAACGAGATGACCAGCGTGGACACCGCCGCGGCGGCGCGCACCGGACGCTGCCGCGTCCGGAAGCTGAGCACGTCGCCCATCGTGAAACGGCCGGTGTTGCGCAGGAGTTCGGCGACCAGCAGCAGGTTCACCAGCCAGCCGACCAGGAAGCCGATCGAGTAAAGGAAACCGTCGTAGCCGTAGACCGCGATGGCGCCGGCGATGCCGAGGAACGACGCCGCCGACAGGTAGTCGCCGGACAGCGCGATGCCGTTCTGCGCACCGGTGAACCCGCCGCCAGCGGCGAAGTAGTCGGAAACGGTTCCGCTGCTGCTCACCCGGTACACCAGGTACAGCGTGAGGAGCACGAACACACCGAAGATGCTCATGTTGAGCACCGGGTTGGCGCCGGTCATCGCGGTTCCTCCCCGGTGACGTCCAGGTGCAGCTCGCGAACCCGCGGATCGACGTGCTGCGCGGCGTAGCGCAGGTACAGGGCGGTGATCACGATCGTGCTGACGAACTGGCCGATGCCCAGCACCAGTCCGACGTTGATCTCGCCGACCAGGCGGATGGCCATGAACTCCGGCAGGTAGGCGGCCAGCACCACGTAGCCGATGTACCAGATCAGGAACGCAGCGCTCATCGGGAAGACGAAGCGGTGTAGCCGGGATCGCAGCTCCTGGAACTCCGGGCGCTGCGCGATCTCGACGTAGTCGGGGGGCCCGGGACGCCGGGGCGCGGGGGCGGACTTGTCAATCTGGCCGAAGGTCGCCGCCGGCGGGGCGGGCGGCCGTTGGGTTGCGTTGGGCATTCGTCCTTCCAAAGCAGATTTGCGCGCGCGTGGATTTCAGCCGACGTGCGGATTTCCACCAACGTTTCGAAGTCCCCCCACGTTCATCGACCGAACCTCGGAATTCGCGAATTCCGCGACCGGGGCGCGGCGACCGCACTGCTGCCCGCGATGCCAACCGGGCCGGAAGTCTAATCAGCGAACGGGCGACCGCAGACCCCCTGAACGACACAGCACACACAATGATGAATTTGTCGATCACGGAATGTGCCCGAAGAACCGCCCGAAACTCCCTCTGAAGGGCTCGAATCCGACGGATCGGCTCCGGAAATTACTTCTCCAGGGCGGCATTTCAGCAGGATAACGGCGTCTTCCGGAGCTCATAGCGGAAAGTTGACGCGCCAGCGAGGAGCCACTCCGGAACATGGAGGGAATTTCTACCTATCGGGCGACTAAAGCACTTGAGCATGCCTCAGCAGTGGACACGATTAGTGTTCAGATCGTCTCCAGCTCCGTACTGATGATCTTGAAATAAGAGTATTCGCTGGTCAGCGCGTTAAATTCAGACGCGGAGGAAGATCGTCCGAATGCGATAGTGTTCTGCCACCGACTAACGGCGCACCACGCCCGACACCAGCCGCGATCCCCCGAAACCATCGCAGGCTGCGCGGACGCCGAAGTCGAAGACCGCACGGCCACCCGCGAAAAACCCCGAACGCAGGCAGCGCCGCCAGCCGTTGAACCCGCCGCACACCCCCACCGACCGGCGCAGCCTGCCCACCACACGAACGCGCAGTCGGCCGACGAAACGTCGACGGCGCGGGAAAGGACTGCGTCGTGAGCAGCGGACTCGAGGACACGCCCACGCACGTGTCGAGGGCGTCCACGTGGCCGCGCGCCACCACGAGACTCGCCGCACGGATCACCGAGTGGCGCGACTGGAAGCTGCCGATCAAGATCGGGGCCGTCGTGCTCGTGCCGGTGATCTTCGCGCTCGTGCTGGGGGTGCTTCAGATTCGCGGCCAGGTCGCCAAGGCCGACGAGTACGAAGCGATGGACCGGATCGTCACCGCGGGCAGCGCGGTGCGCAAGGCGGTCGAGGACCTGCAGTGGGAACGCAGCGATGCCACCGAGTTCCTGGTGCGCGGACAGACCTCCGAACAGCAGGTCCGGGACCGGATGACCGCCACGGACCGCTCCATCGACGCCGCCCGCCGCGCGCTGGGGGCCGCCCTCGACAGCGACGCGGTGCGGTTCGCCCAGCAGGAAACAGCCCGGCAGATCGCCGAACTGGCCCCGACGCGCAAGCGGGTGCTGCGGAGCCAGATCAACCCCGACGCCGCGATCAAGTCCTACAGCGAGGTCGTCGGTGACCTGCTCGCGCTGGACCGCACCCTGCTCAGCCAGATCTCGTCGTCGCAGCTGGTCTCCCCCGCGACCAGCGCGCACGAGCTCGCCAAGATCCGGGAAGAGGTCCAGCTCCAGCAGGTGCTGGTGCTCACCGGGCTGGTCCGCGGCAAGTTCGACGAGGACGGCCTCGCGCGGCTGGACGCCAGCGAATCCCGACGTTCCGCGGCCGCCAAGGACTTCCGCGCCGCGGCCTCCCTGGACCACCGCATCCACTACGACCAGCTCTACTCCGACCCGCTGTTCCCGGCACGGGAGACCACGGTTCAGCTGGCGATAGCCGAGCGCAACAACGCGCGGGCCCAGCTGTCCTCGGCGCTGGTCTCGCCCGACACCTGGCACCACCAGTCGCAGAACGCGCTGAAGGCGCTCGGCGATCTGGGCGCCGATCTGGACCAGGAGCTGCACGCGATCGCGTTCGGCCTGCAGGACAGCGCCAGCAACCTCGCCGGTTTCGAAGCGGTGATCCTGCTGACCGCGCTGCTGATCGCCAGCCTGGTCGTGGTCCTCATCGGCCGGCACCTGCTCCGCTCCCTGGATCTGCTGCGGCGCAGCGCGTTGGACACCGCGCACCACCAGCTGCCCAACGCCGTCGCCGACATCCGTGCCGGGCACTCCCCGCAGGCCCCGGTCGAGCAGGTGCCGGTGGACAGCGCCGACGAGATCGGCGACGTGGCGCGCGCCTTCGACGACGTGCACACCCAGGCGGTCAACCTGGCCACCGAGCAGGCCGAACTGCGCCGCAGCTACAGCGATTCCTTCGTCAACGTCTCGCGCCGCAGCCAGGGCCTGCTGGAGCGTCAGCTGCGCCTGTTCGAGCAGCTGGAGCGCGACGAGGAGGACCCCGACCAGCTGGCCACCCTGTTCCAGCTGGACCACCTGGCCACCCGGATGCGCCGCAACAACGAGAACCTGATGGTGCTCTCCGGGACCGACCTGGCGCGCCGCTTCACCCAGCCGACCAGCCCGGCCGACCTGGTGCGCGCCGCGGTCTCCGAGATCGAGCACTACCCGCGGGTGATCGTGCAGCCGCTGCCCGACGTCAAGGTCGTCGGCTACGCGGCCAGCGACCTGGTGCGGCTGTTCGCCGAACTCCTGGACAACGCGGCGAACTTCTCCGCACCGCAGACCCAGGTGACCGTCTCCGGGCACCGGCGCGGCGACGGCGCGCTGGTCGTCGACATCGTCGACCAGGGCATCGGGATGAGCGAAGCCGACCGCGAAGCGGCCAACGAGCGGCTCGCCGACGGTGAGCTCACGCTGTCCACGTCGCGGCGCATGGGCATGTTCGTGATCGGCCGGCTGGCGGACCGCCACGGCATCGAGGTGGAGCTGCACCCGGGCCGCGACGAAGTCGGCCTGCGCGCAGCGGTGACCATCGCGCCCGAACTGCTCGCGGACGCGGTGAAGATGCCGCAGCCGCAGACCAACGGGATCGCCACTCACGGCCGCAGCGAGGACAGCCTCGTCGAGGCATTCGACTGGGAAGCCGCCGAGCAGGACGCGGCGAGCCCGGTCCGCAACGGCTACCACCTGCTGCGGCCTCCGACTGAGGACGCACCGGTCCCGGAGCAGCGCAACCTGTCCAACACCCAGGACCTGCCCAACGCTCAGAACGGCGCGCCGCCCCCGCAGCGGACCAATGGTGTCGCGACACCGGCCCCGATCTTCGACGACCTCTCCTCGGTCTGGTTCCAGTTGGCGCCCACCGCCGAGCACGTCGCTCTGGCCTGGCCCGAGCCCAGCGAAGAGCTCCAGCCGACGGGAGAATTCCCGCCCGCGCAAGCGAATCCCGGCAGCTGCAA
Organism: Saccharopolyspora sp. NPDC002376; assembly: GCF_053593195.1. Lineage (NCBI taxonomy): Bacteria > Bacillati > Actinomycetota > Actinomycetes > Pseudonocardiales > Pseudonocardiaceae > Saccharopolyspora > Saccharopolyspora sp. NPDC002376. Next base: position 53,327 of record NZ_JBSFBZ010000010.1, on the reverse strand, counting down.
CGGGCATGCCTGGGCCTTCCCCAGCGACGAAGCGGGCCAGCGCGCGCAGGAAATCGCTTCCGCCGAACCGGCCGACCACACCTCCGCCGGGCTCCCGCAACGAGTTCCGCAGGCGAACCTGCTCGCGGGCAGCGCGGAGACCTCCGGCGACGACCGGCCGCGCCCGACCCGCGACCCGGAAGTCGCACGCGGTCGGCTGGCCAGCTTCCAGGCCGGAATCCAGCGCGGCAGGCACCACCTCCAGCAGGACGAGCCGGAGAACCAGACCCCCTGGCCGGCCGACCAGGCAGAACCTCCCGCGCCTGCACGGGAAACCCCCGACTACACCCCCGCCGGACTCCCCCGGCGAGTCCCCAGAACCCAGGTACTACCGGAAACAGTCACCGAGGCCTCCCAGCCTCGCCGCGACGCAGACCTGATGCGCGGCCGACTGGCCAGCTTCCAACGCGGTGTCCGCGAGGGCAAGCACAGCCTCCGCGCCCCACAGCGTTCGGCCGACGAACGACTGTGACAGCCCGCGTCAGTGAGGAGGACAGGAAACACCCATGAACACCAACAACTCCCAACCGAACCAGTTCGGCTGGCTGGTCACCGATTTCACCGAACGAGTCCCCGGGGTGGCGCACGCCGTGGTCGTCTCGGCGGACGGCCTGCTGCTGACGGCGTCGGCGAAGCTGCCCACCGACCGCGCCGACCAGCTCGCCGCCGTCGCGTCCGGGCTGCTCAGCCTGACGCAAGGAGCCGCGCGGTGCTTCGAAGCCGGCACGGTCAGCGAAACCGTGGTCGAGATGGAACGCGGCCTCATGCTGCAGATGGCGATCAGCGACGGCTCGTGCCTCACGGTGCTCGCCGCGCCGCAGTGCGACATGGGGCTCATCGCCTACGAAATGGCGTTGCTGGTCGAACGAGTTGGACAGATCCTGACCCCCGAACTGCGCTCCCAGCTGCAAGGATCGAGTCGGGTGATGACAGGCCAGTCGGTGTGAGGACCCCATGAGCACAGGTCCGGACTCATCCGGGCGACACCATTGGGATGACCACGGATCACCCGAGGTGGATGCCTTCGTCGACGTTTTCAACCGTTTCACCCTCGACAGCGGACGACGCGGCCGCAGGCGCAAACGCGCCCGCGAACAGGACGAGCGGCAGGCTCAGGCACCGCCGCCCGTGCCCGAGCAGCCCGAACCAGCGCAGCCGCCCGCGCCGGAACCGCCGCCCTGGCCGCGGGAAGCCGAAGCTGAGGCGCCCAGCCAGGCACCGGCCCAGGACTGTGACGCCCAAGACGGCGGCACGGCCACCTACATCCGGCCGTATGCCTGGACCGGTGGGCGGACTCGCTCGAACCACCGGCTGGAGCTGGAAACCTTGGTCTCCACCAGTGAGTTCTGCCACCCGAGCCGATTGCAGCGCATCGAGCACCATTCGATCGCCGAGATCTGCCGCCACCCCCGTTCGGTGGCCGAGGTCGGCGCGCTGCTCGGCGTTCCGCTGGGCGTGGCGAAGGTTCTGCTCAGCGACATGGCCGACCTGAGCCTGGTCACGGTGCACCGAACGGTCAGCGAATCCGGCAGCACATCTCACTTCACGTTGATGGAGAGGGTTCTGAGCGGGCTCCGGCGGCTCTGACTTCTCCCGCGCGCGTCCACCTCGCGCAGGACACCAGCTCATTCGACACCTGAGGTTGGCAGAAATGACCCCCGAAACGGGTTTCCGACCTGGTCACCCCTCCCCCACCAGGCCCGCAATCGCGACCTCGGCGAAGATCGTCGTCGCCGGCGGCTTCGGCGTCGGAAAGACGACGTTCGTCGGCTCGGTGTCGGAGATCGTGCCGCTGACCACCGAAGCCGTGATGACCGAGGCCAGCAGCGGCATCGACGACCTGAAGGCGACCCCGAACAAGAACACCACCACGGTGGCGATGGACTTCGGTCGGCTCTCCCTGGACACCGACCTGATCCTGTACCTGTTCGGCACGCCCGGTCAGCAGCGGTTCTGGTTCATGTGGGACGACCTGGTACGCGGCGCGATCGGTGCCATGGTGTTGGTGGACACCCGGCGGCTGGCGGACTGCTTCTCGGCCATCGACTTCTTCGAGGACCGCCAGCTGCCCTACGTGATCGGTCTGAACTGCTTCGATGGCACGCTGCGCCACCGCATCGAGGAGGTCCGCGAAGCCATCGCGATCCCGCCGGACGTGCCGATCGTGCCCTGCGACGCCCGCGACCGGGCCTCCACCAAGCAGTCGCTGATCATCCTCGTCGAGTACGCCATGAAGTGGTGGCTCCGGCGCACCGCCTGACCTTCGGCTGTAACCATGAGGACCCTCCTGTCGTTGACGGGAGGGTCCTCATGTTTTCGCGCCGTGTTGGGGTGGCCAGTGCTGAAGGAACGCAAATCGCTGTGGTGGCTGTTAGGGCCGGTGCTGCTCTACCTGGTGGCGCTCCCGCTGTACAACCGGGTCGAACCCGTGGTGCTGGGCCTGCCCTTCTTCATGTTCTGGACGTTGTTGGCGACCCTGCTCACCCCGGCCTGCATCTGGCTGGCCGCGCGCAAGGATCCGCTGTGGCGGGCCGACCGGGAGCGCGAGCGGGGTGACGCGGAATGAACCCCAACGCAGCGGTTTCCATCGGCATCTTCGGCCTGTTCATGCTCGGCGCGATCGTGCTGGGCCTGCTGTCGCTGCGCGGTCGGGATCGGGCGAATCTGGCCGAGTGGTCGATCGGCGGCCGGAGCCTCGGCGTGGTGCTGATCTTCGTGCTCATGGCCGGTGAGACCTACACGAGCTTCAGCTACCTCGGCGCGGCCGGCTGGGCCTACGACTACGGGATGCCGGTGTTCTACCTGCTGGCCTACCTGGCGATCGGCTTCGCCGTCGGCTACGTCATCGGCCCGGTCCTGTGGCACTACGCGCACCGCAACAACCTGCACAACATCACCGACATCACGGCTTTCCGGTTCGACTCGCCGTGGTTCGGGGCGGCCGTGGCGATCCTGACCACCGTGTTCCTGCTGCCCTACATCCAGCTGCAGATCACGGGGATGGGCGTGGTCGTCTCCACGATCAGCTACGGGACGATCAGCCTGGGCGCGGGGTATCTGATCGCGTTCGTGGTGACCGAGGCGTTCATCATCTTCTCCGGGCTGCGCGGCAGCGCCTGGGTGTCGATCCTCAAGGACAGCATGGTGATCATCACCCTGCTGGCGGTCTTCGTCTACGTGCCGGTGCACTACTTCGGCGGAGTCGGGCCGATGCTGGACCGGCTCGTCGCGGAACGTCCACAGTGGCTGGTCCTGCCCGGTCAGGGCAAGGAGTCGCTGGGGATGTTGTGGTTCGCCACCACCGGGCTGCTCAACGGCGTGGTGTACACGATCTTCCCGACCACCGTCGCCGGTTACCTCGGCGCCAAGAACCCCGGTGTGCTGCGGCGGAACGCCATCATCATGCCGTTCTACCAGGTCCTGCTGTTCGTCCCGATCCTGCTGGGGCTGGCCGCGGTGTTCGTGGTCCCGGGGCTGACCGACTCGAACCTGGCGATGTTCGAGCTCGTCGTGGATTCCATGCCCGCGTGGATGGTGGGGCTGGTCGGCGTCGCCGGGGCGCTCTCGTCGATCGTGCCGATGGCGGTGTTCATGCTCGTGATCGGAACGATGTGGGGCCGTTCGGTGCTGGGCGTGCACCCGCGGACCGCGCCGCGCCAGAAGCAGCTCTCGCAGCTGGTCACGTTCCTGGTCGGGCTGGTCGCGCTGCTGTTCACCTTCATCTCGCCGAGCACGCTGGTGCAGCTCTCGGTGCTGTCGTACCAGGGTTTGGCGCAGCTGCTGCCGGTGGTGCTGATCAGTCTGCTGTGGAAGCGGATGACGGTCGCCGGCGCGGCCAGCGGGCTCGCGGTGGGTGTGGTCGTCGTGTCGGTGCTGGTCGGCACCGGGAACGACCCGTGGCTGGGCATCAACGCCGGTCTGATCGGGCTCGCGGTGAACGTCGCGGTGAACGTGGCGATCAGCCTGGCGCGACCGGCGACGGCGCCTACCGAGCGACTGGCGGTCGACGAACTGGTCGAAGCCCGGAGCTGACCGCATGGGGACTTCGTCGGCAGCGGAGTCCCCACCGGCTCAAGGCATCGGCGGGGCCACCGCGGAGACGCCGAACTCGCCGCTCGCGATCGGGTTTCCGCCGATGTCGACCGGGCCCTCCGGTACCGGCTTCGCCGACGGGTACCAGTGGCGCGCGATCTCCCAGGCCGCGTCGATCAGCGCGCTGGCGTGCCCGAAGGAGTACGGCGAAAGCCCCACCACCGATGGCGCCGGGAGGACGTAGAGCTCGCAACGCGTCGCGTTCAGCTGCATGTCCAGTCGCGCTGCCGACAGCATCGCCGAGCCCAGCGCCGCACCGTTCACCCCGCCCACCGAGCGCGGCGGAATCCGCGGCGTCGGCCAGGTCGCGATCGAGCCGATGCCGCGCTTGGTCTGGTTGTACTCGAAGCGCTCCGTTCCACCGCACGGCAGCACGAAAACCCGCTCCGCACCCAGCTCGACCGCACGGCTGATCGGCATGAACACCGCCGGACCGCCGTCGACGAGCCAGCGGTCGCCGATCTTCACCGGTGGGAACATCCCCGGGATCGAGCAGGACGCGACCAGCGGCGGCAGCGCGGGACCCGACTCGAAGTACACGGCGTCGCCGCTGTCGATGTCGGTCGCGGTCACCGTCACCGGGATCTGCGCGTCGTCCAACCGCCGGTACGGCAGGTTGTTGTGCAGCCAGCGCGCGAGGCCGTGGTTGCCCATCACGTGGTTGGACAGGCCGAGCTTGCCGGCGAGGATCCGCGACGGCTGGATCGGGAACACGTCCGTCCGCCGCATCGACGTCCAGATCTCGCGCAACCTCTCCGCGCCACTCGGTGTGGGGTTGCCCGCCAGCCAAGCGGCGTTGAGCGAGCCGGCCGAAGTGCCGACGAGCAGGTCAGGTTCCACCCCGGCTTCGAAGAGCGCGGTGACCAGTCCGGCCTGGATCGCGCCGAAGGTGGAACCGCCCGGCAGAACCCACGCTGTGCGCATCAGCAGTGCCCTTCCACTCTCGTTGTGCTGTTGATCAGCGACGGCTCAGCCGTCGCCCGGGTCTCCGCGGCGGCGCTGACGCTTGACCTGGGAGCGCTGCTTCTTGCTGTTCAGCCGCCGCTGCTGGGAGCCCTTGGTCGGTTTGGTGCGTCGCCGGGCGCGCTTCGGCGGGGCCACCGCCTCGGCCAGCAGCGCGGCCAGCCTCTCCCGCGCGGCCTCGCGGTTGGCCAGCTGCGCGCGATGTTCGGACGCCACGACTGTGATCACACCACCGACGAGCCGCTTCGCAAGTCGGTCGACGGCCCGCTCCCGGAGGAGCTCGGGCACCGAGGCCGAGCCTGCGAGGTCGAAGGACAGCTCGACGCGGGAATCGGTCGTGTTCACGCCCTGACCGCCGGGCCCGGACGATCGCGAGAAGCGCTCGGAGAGCTCGGCCGCGGGGATGTGCCAGCGGCTGGTGATGCGGAGGTCTCCGGACATGCAGAACAGCATGCCTCAACCCCCGGTCCCGCTCACCACCGATTAACGGCGCGGGAACCTCCCTGCCTGCGACGACGGGGAGGTCCCCGTGCTTCAGATCACTGGCCGGGTCCCCAGCCCGCGACGCCGCCCGGCACTGGGGCCTCCGGGGCGTACGGCGTGCGGGTGAAGATGAAGGTGTTCAGGTCGAGATGGGTGGGAACGCCCTCCGCATCGCGCCCGACCCGCAGGGGCTCACCCGAGTAGTAACCATCCAGACCGGTCCAGGTGCCGTCGGCGTTGGGGCGGAACCGCGACGCCCGGCCCCGGCCCCGCGACGGGGCGAGGTCGAGCAGACCATCGGGGCGGATCCGCAGCACGTACGGGCTCGGGCCCCAGTACCACTGCCCGGTGAGCTCGAGCAGCTTCATGTCCATGTCCGGGCTGGGCTCCCAGGCCTCGGGGATTCGCGGCTCGTGCTCGGCGAGCAGGTCGAGCAGGTCCGTGGACAGCGCGCCGACGCCAGCGGTCGTGTTGGCCATGAAGATCACCCCGGTGCCGTCCTCCGGGTCCGCCCAGAGGTTCGCGATGAACCCGGGCATCGAGCCGGTGTGCCCGGCCAGCCGCCGCCCGCGGTGCCGCATCAGCTGCAGGCCGAGCCCGTAGCCGCCGCGCCACTCCGGCCCGTCGCCGACCGAGCCGGGCGAGCGCATCTCCAGGACCGTGGCCGGGTGCAGGACCTCGCCGGTGTCGCCACCGACGAACCGCACCCACCGGACCATGTCGTCGAAGGTCGACCACAGCTGACCGGCCGGGGCCATCGCGCCCGCGTCCTCGGCCGGTTCAGGCAACACGACGTCCGCCCACGGGTGCACGGCCAGTCCCTCGGCGTGCGGGGCGACCGGCGCCGTCGTGGTGCGCTTCATGCCCAGCGGATCCAAGATCTCGCGCTGCACCACCTCGTGCCACGGCGCGCCGCGCAGCCGCGCCACGAGCTCGCCCAGCACACCGAAGCCCACGTTGGAGTAGTGGAATCCATGGTGCGGCGTGGGGCGCACGGCGGATTCGTCGATGCTCTTCAGCAGTTCTTCCGCGCTGCCGCCCGGAGTCCGCTCCCACCACTCGCCAGCCGGTTCGGCGGTCAGGCCGCTGGACTGCGAGAGCAGCGAGCCGATGCTGCGGTTGCCGATCGCGGTGCCCGGCACGTGCTCGTCGAGCTTGTCGGCCAGGTCGAGCTTCCCCTCGTCGCGCAGGCGCATCACCATCACGGCGACGAAGGTCTTGGTGATCGAACCGATCCGGTACTGGGTGTCGGTGGTGGACGGCCCGCCGCCGACCTTGCCGCGGGAATCGACCCAGATCGTCTCGCCGTCCCGGACCAACCCGGCGATCAACGACGGGATCCGGTTCTCGCTCTGCTCCACCGCCAAGCGCCGCAGCAGGGCGCGCTGGGTGGAGGGCAACAAACTCGTCAACATTCCTCCCATGCTTTCAAAGACCGTCTGACGCACTCGTTTTGCGTAGCGGTGCCGGTAAACTGCCAGGGCGTCACCGGCGGCTGCGGCGGTTGACGCCGCGGGAAAGGCCGGGCTTCTTCTCCTCCGGGAAGGTCACCGGGAGCTTGCCGAACAGCATCAGCACCAGGATCAGCAGCCCGAGGACGATCCAGCCGCTCCAGCCGAGCAGCCCGACCGAGACGTCGTCGATCGCGTGGCCCGCCTGGCTGAAGATGATGGTCAAACCGGCTGCGGCGTTGAGGAAACCGTGCGCGATCGCCGGCGGCCAAACGCTTCCGGTGGCGAGCCGGAGCCAGCCGAGCAGCGTGCCGACCAGGATGCAGAAGCACAGCATCATGATGAACGCCACCACGACCGGCACGGTCGGGTAGTTGAACCCGAGGATCAGCACCGGCGCGTGCCATAGCCCCCACAGCACACCGGTGGTGAGGAACGCGCCGGGCTGGCCGAGGGGCAGCAGCGCCTGCACCAGGTAACCGCGCCAACCGAGTTCTTCGCCCATTGCCGAGAAGACCTGCAACCAGCCGAGCCCGAATACCTTCGCGATCTGGATCAGCGCCAGCGTTCCCGGCGAGGTCTGCTGCTCAGCACCGATCGCGCCCGACCCGAACTGCTCGGCCAGACCGGAGAAACCGGTCCAATCGGCGTGGTAGACGCCGAGCAGGTCGCCGACCAGCAGCGCGAGCAGCATCGTCAGCGGCGGCCCCAGCCACGCGACGAGGACGTACGGCCACCACTTCTTGATCCCGCCGGGATTGGTCAACCCGATGCTGCGCAGCAGCTTCGGTTGCGGGCTGATCCACTTGTTGACCACCAGCGCGGCCACCGCGGGCATGAACATCATGATGAAGAGCACGACGGGTGCCCAGGTCCACGTCAGCCCTTCACCGGTCAGCCACAGCGGCAAGGTCAGCAGCCAGGCGGGCAGATAAGCGATCACGACGAAGCTGACGACGCCGCGAACATCGACAAAGTCTTGCTCGGTGCTCACAGGGAGGCATTCTGCCAACCGTTTCTGAGTCGCAGCTGAGCGCGCGAATTCGGCACGAAAAAGGGAACCCCCCGATCAACGATCGACCGGGAGGTTCCCTCGTTCAGCTCCGACTAACCGGGCAGCTTGGACTAACCGGGCAGGGGTGCGACCGGTAGGCCTTCGTGGATCTGGGTCATCGCGGCGAACCAGGTGCGCGCCGGCACCTTGCCGCCGTAGATGTTGCCGCCGTTCTTGCCGCACAGGGTCGGCGGCGCGTCACCACCGCCGTCGCAGATGCCCTGGGGCCGCGCGCCGTCGGCGTAGGTCAGGACCGCGCCCGACATCTGCGGGGTGGCGGCGAGGAACGCGGCGGACTTGTGCTCCTGGGTGGTACCGGTCTTGCCGATCATCGGCCGGGACCAGCCGACGGCCTCCGCGGCCGCGCGGGAGGTGCCCTCGGTGCTGTCCTTGCTCATGCCCTGCGCCAGCTGCGCGGCCGTCTGCGGGGACACGGCCTGCTCGCACGGCGCCTCGGGGAGCTGGACCGGGTTGCCGTGCCGGTCGGTGACCTCCTCGATCGGCGTCGGCGGGCAGTACACGCCCTCGCTCATGATCGTCGCGCCGACGTTGGACAGCTCCAGGACGCTGGTCGGCGAGAAGCCGAGGGTGAACGCACCGCGGTTGCCGTTCTTGATGGCATCGGCCTGGGACGGTCCGTTCGAGCCGTCGGCCTTCAGGGTCTGGCCGGCCGTGTTGACCTTGGTCATCCCGTTGCGCAGGCCGAGCTTGGTGGCCATGTCGACGACGTTGTTCAGCCCGACCCGCTCGGACAGCGCCACGAACGCGGTGTTCGGCGAGGTCGCGAGCGCCATCTGCAGCGTCCTCGGCCCCGGCTGCACGCCGTCGGCGTTGCCGACCGTGTAAGGCGCGGTGCCGTTCTTGTAGACGCGCGAGGTGTACGAGGCGGGCACGTCGATCACCTCGTTGATGCTCATGCCCTGCTCGATCGCCGCCGCGGCGGTGAACACCTTGTAGACCGAGCCCGCGCCGAACGGCTGCACCCGGCTCACGATGTCGTAGGCGGTCTGCCCCTTGCTGGCGTCGTTGCCGTAGTCGCGGTTGGCGACCAGCGCCCGCACCTTGTGCTTGTCCTTGCCCGGTTCGACGACCGCCATGGCGTTGGCGATGCCCTCGGTCTGGGTGGGCACCTGGGCCTCGGCGGCGGCCTTGGCCGCGTCGGTGGACTTGCGGTCGAGGGTGGTGCGGATGGTGTAGCCGCCGGTCTTCAGCTGCTTTTCGTCGATGCCCATCCGGTCGAGGTAGTCGGTGACGTAGGTGCAGAAGAAGCCGTCGGTGGTGCCGTCGCCGACGCCGACGCAGCCGTTCGGCGGGCGGCCCAGCGGGGACAGCGTGTTGAGCGGCTCCTGCTTGGCGATCTCGGCGTCTTCCTTGGTGATGAACTTGTTGTTCGTCTGGTCGGTCATCAGGTCGATGACGAGGTCGCGCCGCTCCTTGGCTTCTTCGGGGTTGCTGTTGGGGTTCAGCGTCGTCGGCTGGTTGACGATCGCGGCCAGCAGCGCGGACTGGGCGATGGTCAGCTTGTCCGGCGTGGTACCGAAGTAGGTCTGCGACGCGGCGCCGACGCCGAAGGCCTGGTTGCCGAAGGGCACCACGTTGAGGTATCCGGTGAGGATCTCCTCCTTGGTCATGGTGCGCTCGAGCTCGGTGGCGATCTTGGCCTCGCGCAGCTTTCGCGCGATCGTGCTCTCCTTGGCCTTCTCCTGCTCGATCGGGTTGTCCTCGCCGGCGACCACGTGCACGAGGTAGTTCTTCACGTACTGCTGGGTGATCGTCGACGCGCCCTGCACGGCTTCACCGCTGCTGAGGTTGGTGGCCAGGGCGCGCATCGTGCCGTGCCAGTCGACGCCGTCGTGGTCCCAGAAGCGCTTGTCCTCGACCGCGGTGATCGCGGCCTTCATGTACTCGGAGATCTGCTCGGAGCTGGTGTCGACGCGGTAGTCCTGGAAGAAGTAGGCGATCGGCGCGCCGTCCTTGTCGGTGACCGTCGAAACCTGCGGCATGTCCTGCCGCGCGAGCGAACCCGACATCTTCGACATGGAGTCGCTAGCCTGGTTGACCATCGCCCCGGCGCCGGTCGCCATCGGCAGCAGCAACGCCGCCACCAGCACTCCGGCCAGGACGCACAGCCCGAACATCTTCAGCACGCCGCCGCGCACGCCTGCCCCAATCATCAAGTGTCCACCCGGCTCGACCACCGACCACAGGTCGAAGCCCCCACCTGGAATCCGTCTCGCCGGTTCACCGACCGGCCGGAGAACATCTGCGTCGACGGCGCATCAGCAGCACCGGACGACTCCTGGTTCTCTCCACAGCCAACGAGTCCGTTGATATCACACCGCCGGGTTCAACCGACGATGCACCGAACGGTCGTGCAGCCCGGATCACGCCCACCGAGAGGGCACTGATCACTACACTTGGTGACCAGCCGAGCCGACCGCGTGGAGGAGAAATGACCGATCCTTTCCTGGATTCGCTGGCCACCGCACTCGCCGGGCAGGCGGCGACCGCGTTGGGCGCGGCTGGAAAAGCGGCACTGGTGAAGGTCCGCGATCTCCTCAAGCGGAGGTCGGAACGCGACCCTGAGACGAAGGCCGCACTCGAAGCCGCCGAAGCGGACAACGCGGAACGGCCGCAGATCAAGGCGCTCGCCGAGCGGCTGGACAAGGTGTGCGCGGAGGACGCGGAGTTCGCCGAGGAGCTGCGGTCAGAAGGCGCCGCGGTGCACAACGACGTTTCGGCCGCTGACGACAGCGTCGTCAACATCAACCACGGTCAGGTCAAGAACCTGGTTCAGACCCGCGAGTTCAACGGCAACATCACGTTCAACTAGCGGCACCTTCGACTAGCGGGAGTCGGATTCGTTCAACTCGGCGAGATACCTGTTGTACTCGGCGAGTTCCGGATCATCGTCAGCCTCGACGCGCGGCGCCGGCGGCGGCACGAGCGGCCGCTTCCGGCGCGCTTCGGGCTTTTCCGCAGGCTTTTCCCCAGCGGCCTTCGCCGCGGCGTCCGGGTCGGCTTCCTCCCGCTCCCGGTCGAGGTCCATGCGCATCACGCGGATCCACAGGAAGATCGTGAACGCGCCGAACAGCGGCCACTGCAACGCGTAGCCGAGGTTCTGGAAGCTCCCACCGGCTTCGTGCGCGCGATCCCACTGCCACACGGCCAGGAAGGCAGTGCCGACGGTGGCTGCGATGAACAGCGCGTGCAGAAGCAGCCAACGCGGGGTCAAAAGGCTGCGGAACACACTTCGCATTCTAGGCGCTCACGCCCAGCCGCAACTTCCGGCTTCGTCACGCACTGCGCACAGCACCAATCCGAACCTCCATCAGCAGCACGGGGAATGTGCGTACAATCACAATTGCTGGCGGCGGCCGAAGGCGAGCGGCGTGCAGATTCCGATGAGCACGGCCGTGATCACGAAAGTGACCGGATATCCCGAAAAGTCCGCTCAGGAACGCAGGTCGTCCAGGGCTGCTTCGGCTGCGGCGAGCTCCGCGCGGAGCTGCTCGACCTTGACCTTCTGATGCTCCCGGGCCGCTTCGATCAGCGGCTCGACCGCTGCCGCGACGTCGTCGTGCAGGACCTTCGCCGCCTGCGCCACCGCACCGGCCTGCACCTGCGTCGGCTTCAGCATCCGCTTCTTCGGCGTGCTCACCTCGACGCTCCACTGGCCGTCTTCGTCGGCCGTGAGCGTCACCGTCGCTCCGCCGACCGCCTTCGGCGGGCGCGGCTTCCGCTTCGCCGCCGCCGTCCCGGCGTCCGGCTTCGCCGGGGCGCTCGACTGCGCTCCGCCTGCGCTCGGCTTCGCCGACGCTCCGGACTTCGCTGCGTCCGCAACCGGCTTCGCCGGAGAGGCGGGCTTCGCCGCCATCATGGCTGCGCTCCGCGGCAGCGTCGCTCCCACCGGCTTCGGCTTCGGCTCGCTCGCGGCCGGCTTCGCGGGCTCCGCGCCTGCGCGCTTGCGCGGCGGCTTCACCTTCGTGACCTCCGCTGCGGAGAAGGACAGGACGTCCTTCGAACCGGCCGGGCGGACCTGGATGAAGTCGCCTTCGGCCGGTTCGTCGAGCGAGATCACCTTGCCCGAGCGTCCTTCCGGGACGCCGACGGCGGAGCCGGTGAACCACACCGTCGGCGTGATCCCGGATTTCAGCTCGTCACGGATCTCGCGCAGTTCGTCGGAAGACAGCGGTGACATGGCCATTCCCTGCTCAAGGGTGAGCCCGATGGGGGCTGCTCGGCAACAACGCCGCCACTATATCGAACGCCCGTGCGAACTCTCAACGACCCCGTGCCGCGATGATCTCGAAATCCGCGGGATCAGCCTTTCGAGTGCGCAGCCAGTACTTCCACGTGAAACCGGGCCACACGGTGCGGTTGACGCCGTTCTCGTCGAGGTACCAGCTGCGGCAGCCGCCCGCCGACCACACCGCGTCGCCCAGCTCGGACTGGATCTCACCGTTGAAGTCGTCCTGCACGGACTGGCGGACGTCGAGCTGGCCCACCTCGCCGCGGCAGATCTTCTTCAGGCACTCCACCGCGTAGTTGAGCTGCGATTCGATCATGAACACCACGGAGTTGTGGCCGAGCCCGGTGTTCGGCCCCAGCAGGAAGAACAGGTTCGGGAAGCCGGAGACCGTGATGCCCAGGTAGGCCTCCATCCCGTTGCGCCACGCGTCCTGGAGCTTGCGGCCGTCACGGCCGACGATGCTCAAGTCGTCGAAGGCATCGGTGACGTGGAAACCGGTGCCGTAGATGATCGCGTCCACCGGGTGCTCCTCACCGTCATCGGTGACCACCGAGTCCTTCCGGACCTCGGTCACGCCGCTGGTCACCAGGTCCACATTGGACCGGTTCAGCGCCGGGTAGTAGTCGTTGGAGAGCAGGATCCGCTTGCAGCCCATGGAGTAGTCCGGGGTGACCGCATCGCGCACCTTCGGATCCTTGACCGCCTGGCGGATGTAGCGCCTCGACAGGTGCTCGGAGATCTTGCCGAGACGCTTGTTGAACACCGCGATGTAGCGCGCTTCGAGCGTCCAGTAGAGCGCGTTGCGGACGGCCCGCTGCGCGAACGGCACCCGGCGGAAGATGCGCTGCACGGATTCGGGAACGGGGTGGTCCGGCTTGGGCTGGACCCACGGGGGCGTCCGCTGGAACAGGTGCAGCCTGCCGACCTTCTTGGCGATCTGCGGCACGAACTGGATCGCGCTGGCGCCGGTGCCGATCACCGCGACGCGCTTGTCGGTGAGGTCGTAGTCGTGGTTCCACTCGGCGGAGTGGAACACCTCGCCCTCGAAGTCCTGCACGCCCGGCAGTTCCGGGTAGCTCGGAATGTGCAGGGCACCGACACCGGAGACCAGCGCCCTGCCCACGTACTCGGTGCCGTCCTTGGTGGTCACGGTCCAGGCCTGGGCGGACTCGTCGTACTCAGCGCCGCTGAACTCCACGCCGTAGTGGATGTGGTCGCGGACCCGGTACTTGTCCGCGCAGTGCTGCAGGTAGTCCTCGATCTCATCCTGCCTGGCGAACGTCCGCGACCAGTTCGGGTTCTGTTCGAACGAGAAGGAGTACATCATCGACGGCACGTCGCAGGCGCAGCCCGGGTAGGTGTTGTCCCGCCAGGTGCCGCCGAGGTCCTCGGCCTTCTCCAGGACGATGAAGTCGTCGATCCCGGCCTGCTTGAGCTTGATGGCCATGCCTAGGCCGGAGAACCCGGTGCCCACGATGACCACCGAGGTTCGGTAACTGCGCTGGTCCTTCGACTGCCGTTGCGCCATCAGGCCCTCCTCGGACAGCAGCACTACTGCATCTACTCCGCAGTAGGCTACTACGAGTAAGTTACTTGCGGTAGGGTTGTTTCGTGCAGACCCAGCAGGCATCAACCCCCCGGCGTAAGCGGATGTCGCGGGCCAAAAGAGAGCAGCAGATCCTCGACGTGGCTGAGGGAGTGTTCGCCGCCGAGGGCTACCAGGCGACCTCCATGGACGACATCGCAGCACGGGTCGGCTTGTCCAAGCCGATGCTCTACGAGTACTTCGGTTCCAAGGAGGGCCTGCTGCTGGCCTGCCTGCAGCGCTGCAAGCGGGAGCTGATCGAGGCCAGCACCGTCGCGGCCGCCGGAGCGGACAGCCCTGAGCAGCTCATGCACGACTGCCTGCTGGCGTTCTTCAAGTTCGGTGACGAGCACGCGCAGTCCTGGGCGCTGCTGCGCAACGAGGCCGCCGTGCCGAGCGCTTCGGTGAACTCCGAACTCGAGGGAATCCGCTTGCAGCAGCGGGATTTCACCACGGGCCTGCTGAGCGCCGCCCGCCCCGACCTCGACCAGGAACAGCTGGAGGCCTACGCCGAGGCGATCATCGGCGCCTGCGAACGGCTCGCGCTGTGGCGGGAACAGCGCCCCGAGGTGACGCCCGAGAAGGCGACCGAACACCTGATGGCCCTCTTCGCGCCGAGCCTGGCGCAGAGCCTCTGATCAGCGCCTGAAGTCACTCGTTCAGGTCGTATTGCGCTCGGCGGGGTCAAGGTCGTCTTTCTGATCTCCGATGACGATTCCGCCGTACCAACGCATCCGACCCTAGGAGAACAGACCTTGCGCCCCTGGACCACGCGCACAGTACAGGCAGCCGTTGTGGCCGCGGGGTTCGCCGCAGTCGGTACCGGTGCCGCCTCCGCTGCGGAGACCACCGACCTGCCGAAGCCGGACCTGTCGTCGATCCCTGACCAGGTCGGTTTCACCGCCCCGGTCAACGCCTGCCAGATGCAGAACGGCCTCGGGTTCAGCCCGGTCAAGGCCCCGTGCGCGGACGCGCAGCTGCACGCGAACTCCCCGAACCTGATCAAGCAGGTCGGCAAGGACATCACCACCACCGGCCACGGCATCGCCGGCGAGCTGCGGGACGGCCGACCGGCGCTGGCGCCCGGCAAGCCGAACCGGGTGCTGAGCCACGTCTCCGCCGAGGGCAACCGCCTGACCGGGATGACCAAGGAGCGCCCAACCATCGGCGCTTCGGTCACCCCGGAGAACCTTGGTGTGCTCCACGCGAAGAACTCCAACGCCACCCTGCTCGATGCCGAGGTCGGTCCCCGCCAGCCCGACCACCAGGGCGTCTCCACGGCCGACACCGCCGTCGACGTGACCGCCGCACAGGGCTACGAGGCCGAGCCGGCGGTCAACCCCGTCGGCGCGGTCGCCCCGACGCTGCAGCGCAACCCGCTCAACGCGCCCGGTGAGGTCATGCCGCTGCCGAAGCCGGACCAGCTCGTGCCCGCGGTGGGCAAGATCCCGCCGGTGGCCGCGCTCGACCAGGGCCTGGGCGGCGGCGCCGACCAGCTCTCGAGCGAGCTCACCAGCCGCGTCCCCGCGAAGCCGGTGCACCAGGTCACCGGTTCGCTGGACCCGGCGGTCCAGAAGGTCAAGGACGTCCTCTGAGACCGACCTGCTGCAAGAAAGTGGCCCCGGATCAAACAGATCCAGGGCCACTTTCTGGTGGTGCTGCTGATCAGGCCGCCGTGGCGGAGACGATTCCGCTGTCCGGCTCACCGATGTCGAGCGGTTCGCCCGCTTCCGCGCGCTTCACCAGGGATGCCGGCGGTTCGAAGCGGTCGCCGTAGCGCTCGGCCAGCTCCCGGGCGCGGGCCACGAATCCGGCCAGGCCACCGGGGTAGCCGTTGATGTACTGCACGACACCGCCGGTCCAGGCCGGGAAGCCGATGCCGAAGATCGAGCCGATGTTGGCGTCCGGCACCGAGCGCAGCACGCCCTCGTCGAAGCACTTGACGGTTTCCAGCGCCTCCATGAACAGCATCCGTTCCTGGAGGTCCAGGATGTCCACTTCGGACGGATCGAGGCCGGTGCCGAAGTGCTCGACCAGCCCCGGCCACAAGCCGGTGCGCTTGCCGTCGGCGTAGTCGTAGAAACCGGCGCCGCCGGAGCGGCCCTTGCGGTCGAACTCGTCGATCATCCGGTCCAGCACCTGCTCGGCCGGGTGCGGCGTCCAGGTACCGCCCGCCGCCTCGACCGCGCGCTTGGACTCGTCGCGGATCCGGCGCGGCAGGGTGAAGGTGAGCTCGTCGAACAGCTGCAGCACCGGCGCCGGGAAGCCGGCCTGCGAGGAGGCCTGCTCGATCGACGACGGGTGGATGCCCTCGGCCAGCATCGACACGCCCTCGTTGAGGAAGGTGCCGATGACCCGGCTGGTGAAGAAGCCGCGGCTGTCGTTGACCACGATCGGCGTCTTCTTGATCTGCTGCACCACGTCGAACGCGCGGGCCAGCGCCTTGTCGCTGGTGTGCTCGCCGCAGATGATCTCCACCAGCGGCATCTTGTCCACCGGCGAGAAGAAGTGCAGGCCGATGAAGTCCTCGCGGCGCCGCACGCCCTCGGCCAGGCTGGTGATCGGCAGCGTCGAGGTGTTGGAGGCGATCAGCGCATCACCATCGATGACGTCCTGGATCTCGCCGTAGACCTGGTGCTTGAGCTTGGTGTCCTCGAAGACCGCCTCGATCACCAGGTCGCAGCCGGACAGCGGCTCGACCTGGTCGGTGGGCGTGATGCGGGCCAGCAGCGCGTCGGACTTCTCCTGGGTGGAGCGGCCCCGGGCGATGGCCTTCTCCTCCAGCTTGACCGAGTAGTCCTTGCCCTTCTCGGCCGCTTCGAGGGAGATGTCCTTGAGCACGACCTGCATGCCGGCCTTGGCGCAGACGTAGGCGATGCCCGCGCCCATCATGCCGCCGCCGAGCACCGCGACCTTCTTGGCCTTCCAGGTCGGCTCACCGGACGGGCGGCTGCCGCCGGAGTTGATGTGCTGCAGGTCGAAGAAGAACGCCTTGCTCATGTTCTTCGCAGTCTGCCCGCACACGAGCTCCACGAAGTAGCGTCCCTCGATGGTCAGCGCGGTGTCGAAGTCGACCTGCGCGCCCTCCACCGCGGCGGCCAGGATGTTCTTCGGCGCGGGCAGCGGGGCGCCCTTGAGCTGCTTGCGCAGGTTCGCGGGGAACGCGGGCAGGTTGGCAGCGAACTTCGGGTTCGACGGGGTGCCGCCGGGGATCTTGTAGCCGGGCTTGTCCCACGGCTGGGCCGCCTCGGGGTTGGCCTTGATCCACTCCTTGGCGCGCTCCAGCAGCTGCTCGGGGGTGTCCACCAGCTCGTTGACGATGCCGATCTCGACGGCCTTCTCCGGGCGCAGCCGCTGCCCCTGCAGCAGCACGTTGAGCAGCGCGTCAGCGATGCCCAGCAGCCGGACCGAGCGGACCACGCCGCCCGCGCCGGGCAGCAGACCCAGAGTGACCTCGGGGAACCCGAAGCGGGCCTTGGGGTCGTTGAGCGCGATGCGGTGGTGGCAGGCCAGCGCGATCTCCAGGCCGCCGCCGAGCGCGGTGCCGTTGAGCGCGGCCACGACCGGCACGCCGAGGGTCTCCAGCCGGCGCAGCTGCTGCTTGACGCCGGTGGTGGTCTCGGTGACCTGCGCAGCGTCGGCCTTGCGGGCCTGGACGAGTTCGCGCAGGTCACCGCCGGCGAAGAAGGTGCTCTTCGCGGAGGTGAGGACGACGCCGGTGATGTTCTCGCGCTCGGATTCCAGGCGCTGCAGGGTTTCGTCCATGCTGCGCTGGTAGCGCGTGTTCATGGTGTTGGCCTGCTGCTGCGGGTCGTCCAGGGTCAGCACGACGATGCCGTCGGCGTCGGAGGACCAGCGGATGGTGTTCTGCTCGCTCATGTGTCGTGTGTCCTTCAGCCGATGCGTTCCACGATGGTCGCGATCCCCATGCCGCCGCCGATGCACAGCGTGGCCAGGCCGTAGCGCTGCTTGCGGCGTTCCAGCTCGTCGATCAGGGTGCCCAGGATCATCGCCCCGGTGGCGCCCAGCGGGTGGCCCATGGCGATGGCACCGCCGTTGACGTTGACCTTGTCGTGGCTGACGCCGAACTCCTTCATGAACTTCAGCGGGACGGCGGCGAACGCCTCGTTGATCTCCACCAGGTCGATCTGGTCGATGCTCAGGTCGGCCTTGGCCAGCGCCTTGCGCACGGCCGGGCCAGGACCGGTCAGCATGATCGTCGGATCCGCGCCGCTGAGCGCAGCGGAGACGATGCGGGCGCGCGGGCGCAGACCGGTGCGCTCGCCGAGCGATTCGCTGCCGATCAGAGCAAGAGCGGCGCCGTCGACGATGCCGGAGGAGTTGCCGGGGGTGTGCACGTGGTCGATGCGCTCAACCCAGTGGTACTTCTGCAGCGCCACGGAGTCGAACCCGCCGAGCTCACCGATGTCGGCGAAGGACGGCTTCAGGCCGCCGAGGCTGTCCACCGTGCTGTTGGCGCGGATGTGCTCGTCGCGGTCCAGCACGACCTGGCCGTTGCGGTCGCTGACCGGCACCACGGAGCGCGCGAAGCGACCGTCGGCCCAAGCCTTGGCAGCGCGGGTCTGCGACTCCGCGGCGTAGGCGTCCACAGTGGTCCGGTCGAAGCCCTCGAGGGTGGCGATGAGGTCGGCACCGATACCCTGCGGCACGAAGGAGGTGTCGAAGTTGGTCTCGGGGTCCATCGCCCAGGCACCGCCGTCGGAACCCATCGGCACCCGCGACATGGACTCGACGCCGCCGGCCAGCACGGCGTCCTCCCAGCCGGAACGCACCTTCTGCGCGGCGATGTTGACGGCTTCCAGACCCGAGGCGCAGAAGCGGTTGAGCTGCACGCCGCTGACCGTCTCCGGCAGCCCGGCGGCCAGCGCGGACGTCTTGGCGATGTCGCCGCCCTGGTCGGCCACCGGCGAGACCACGCCGAGCACGACGTCGTCGATCAGCGCGGGATCCAACTCGGGATGGCGACGCTTCAGCTCCTGGATGAGCCCCACGACCAGGCTGATCGGTTTGACCCCGTGCAGCGACCCGGTTTTCTTGCCACGACCCCGCGGTGTGCGGATCGCGTCGTAGACGAACGCCTCGGACATGTGCGGCGTGCCTCCTCGTTGCGACAGGTACTCCACCCAGAGTGTGACACCAAAGCTGTCACAGTCAATGGCCGAACCACTGGCATCTCGATCAGTTCCAGCCGTCCGTGGCGCCACCTGCGGATGGTGGAACGAAGCGTGTGCAGATACGATTAGCTGTAGACGATTTGACTCAGAAGTGGGTGACGAAGGTGGAGACGCTGCGTCCGAAGCACGCGCAGGATCTGGGCATGTCCAAGAGCAACCTCTACCGAGCGGCCCAGTCAGGGCAGTACGAGCGCATCGCGCGCGGCATCTACCGGCCAGCCGATGCTCCAGCCGCGGACTGGGACTGGATCGAGGCCGCGACCCGCCGCCCTGACGCGACGATCTGCCTGACCTCTGCGCTGGCCCTCCACGACCTCACCGACGCCATCCCAGACGCCCTCGACGTCGCCATCCCACGCGGCGCCCGCATCCCCGCCACCCAGGCTGCCATCAACTGGCACCTGTTCGCCAAGGCGACGTTCGACCTCGGTCGCACCGACATCCTGATCCCCGGATCCGACCTCCACATCGGCATCTACTCACCTGAGCGATGCATCGCGGATGCGTTCCGCCTCCGAGGAGCCCTCGGATACGAACTCGGCAGGGACGCACTACGCGAGTGGATTCGCCGAGGAGGCAAGCCCGCCGAACTCATGGCGATCGCCGCCCGGCTCCCACGCACCAAGGGCCCGATCCTTCAAGCACTGGAGGTACTCACGTGACCGATCGCGACGCCCACGGCGACGTCGTCTTCCGGCAGATTCAGCAAAAGGCGCGTTCTGACGGCGCCAAGACCGGCAAACCCACGCCCACAGCCGAGTACCTCACCCGCCATGCACTCGAATCGTTCCTTGACCGGCTGACTCGCACCGAGCACAAGGATAACTTCGTGCTGAAGGGCGGAATCTTGCTCGCTGTCTACGGTGTCCGCCGACCGACCAAGGACGTCGATGCCGAAGCGGTCAGTGCCTCCGTCGCCCCAGAGCACATCGTCGAAATCGTGCGAGACGCGGCAACGGTCGACGTGGCAGACGGTCTCTCCTTCGACCTGGAGACGATCAGCGTCCAGGAGATCCGCGACGAAGCGGAGTACCCAGGCCTACGGATGCGGGTCAACTGCCACATCGGTCAGCAGAAAGTCGTCGTGGCCTGGGACATCTCGACAGGCGACCCCGTCATTCCGGTGCCACGGCCGGTGAAGGTTCCCCGCGTCCTCGGTGACGACATTGAGATGCTGGGCTACGCACCGGAGACCAGCGTAGCTGAGAAGGGCGTGACCATCCTGGAGCGAGGGATCGCCAGCACCAGGTGGCGTGA
Organism: Saccharopolyspora sp. NPDC002376; assembly: GCF_053593195.1. Lineage (NCBI taxonomy): Bacteria > Bacillati > Actinomycetota > Actinomycetes > Pseudonocardiales > Pseudonocardiaceae > Saccharopolyspora > Saccharopolyspora sp. NPDC002376. The sequence continues at coordinate 32,956 of NZ_JBSFBZ010000010.1, read as the reverse complement.
CTACATCGACATCGTCCAGTTGGCCGAGAGGCACGGCATCGACGAGGACCTGCTCCTCGAATCAGCCAGGGCTGTTGCCCGCTACCGCAAGGTCGCTCTCGGCCCCATCGCGCCCGTGATCGCCGGGTACGGCGCAATCGGCCAGACCAAGTGGGCCGCATGGCGGCGCAAGGAACACGTCCAGGACATCAGCGAATCGGACCTCGACGCCCAGATCGCCAAGGTGGCAGCAGTGCTCGACCCGGTGTTCAAGCGCGACTGAAGGCTCACCCACTACCGCGCACCTTCAACGCCTTGACAACTTCAGCCACCCACCGCAGGAGCGGCGGTCTTTGGTGTCGCGCACGCCCGCCATACCGGAGCGGTGCCGGGGACAACCACCGCGGTCCCGGGACGTCTTTCTGATTGAGGAGTCAGAAACTTCCCAGTTTCAGGAGAAACAAATGCGCAAGATCAGTCGTACGGCCATTCTGATCCCCGGCGGACTGCTGGCCGCCGCGATGTTCGTGAGCGGGTGCACGTCCCTGGCCGAGCAGTCGGCGTCAACCCCGCCCGGATCGGCGGTGGGCGCCGCGACCGTCAGGGCGGACGTCATGGCCCCGAACGTCCACGCCGTCGACATCGCCGTCAACATGGAGTTCGCCAGGAACGGCAGCAGCTGGATGGTCTCCTACGTCGAGGGCAAGTGGGACGACTCCTCCATGGGGGCACCCCACACGATTCCCGCAGGCGGGCCCACCCAGGTGGCCGCGCTCGCTCCGGATGTCCAGTTCCTCAGCCCGTTCGAAGGCGGCACGCCGACCGCCGAGCCCCAGCTCGACTCGGAGGGACTGGGAGTAGTGCCGATCAGCAGGGATGACTTCATCCAGCAGCACAACCAGTCGGCCAAGATCTGGCTCGACGACAACGGCCAGGTCACCAAGATCGCCGCCCGCTACCAGCCCTGACCCGAACCCGCCGCGGCGAACGTGCAAGCTGCCGTAGCCACGACTTGAGTCATCCGCCTTTGCAGCAGGCGTGAATTTCAGCGGCTGGAAACTAAGCAGCGCCCGTCCGAATTCCTGGGCGGGCGCTGCTGTCGTTGGCTGTCAGGACGAACGAGCTGTCACGTCTTGTTCGACGCGCTCGAAGATGTCGGAGTCGGTTTCCTTCTGCCATTCGGGCATGGCATCCCAGTCTGCGACGTAGGCAGGTTTGGGATCGTCGAAGTGCTTGAAGATCTGCCCGATCCAGCACAGTGCGACGAAGCGGCCCTTCTGCTCACGGGTGAGCTTGGCCGTGCTGCCGTTGGTCGCGAGGATGAAGTCGAGGACCTGCTGGTACACGGCGGCTGCACTGGCTCGCTCCCAATCGGGCGTTTCGTCCCACGGGGTGATGTAGCCGGGCTTCGGCTCGCCGGGGTAGTACTTGTTCACCCCTGCGATCCACGTCTCGCGGAAGACGCGCCCTTTTTCGTCCGACACTGAACCTCTCCTCACTGCGTTGAGCCGGGTGCTATCACAACATCCTTGATCTGCGAATCCAGGTACCGAACGTGCCGATCGGCGAGGTACGGAACCAGATGTTCTCGCAGGTCCACGAGTTTGCGGCCGAGGTAGCCAACCGACGTGGTCTGCCTGGCGCTGTCCACAGCCGCGGAGCCGCGCATGACGAGCTGGTCGACGTCGCCACGCTGGGCTCCGACGGTTGCGAGGTCGACGAGCACACTTCCACGACGTCTCGTCGAGGTTGCCTGCCCCAATGCTTTGGAAAGTGCGGGCTCGGCCAAGTCCGGGCGGCGCAGCGTCACGAAGCACGCCCCGCGTTCCTCATCCAGTCTCGATCCCTCGAAGCGGAGCCAGCCGGTCGCAGGCGCCTTGTTGTCGAGGTTGGCGACATGCTCGGCTTTGTCCAGAGCGCGTTGGCACGCGGGCAGGTTTCCGAGCCCGGCAAAGGTCTGGGCCTGGACGGCAGCGACCCAGTATCGGGTGGTCCGGGTGGGATTGCCTCTGACCGCGAGCTGCGCAGCGCCATCGAGCAGTGGGGAAGCATGTCGGTACTGGCGCTCGTAGATGTTGACGAAGGCGTGCCGGGTCATTGCGCACGCCCAGAGGTCGAACTCGTTCGCTTCCTTGCTGATGTGAGCGGCTTCGGCGTAGCAGTGCGCTGCGTCTGCGTAGTTGTCGCTGTCGAAGAAGATTTCGCCGCAGAGCTGGAACAAATCACCGGCGAGAGTGCACAGCCGGCGCCGCAGGTCATCGGCCTGCGGCTCGTTCAGGCTGTCGTTGAGGGCTGCGAGTTGTTGCCGCGCAGCCGGAAGGACATCGCGCTTGGACCGCGACTCGGCGAACTTCTTCCACAGCTCGGCATTCAGACGCTCGTAGGAGTCCACGGCTGCAACGCCTAGGTGGCGGGGGTTCGCGGTGGCGTGTCGGACCCGGTCGACATCGATTGCAGGAATGGACAGCAAGCTTCCCGTGACCGTCATCAGGCGGAGTAGTTCACGGCGATTCACGTCGTCACGTTGCCAATCGTCATCGTGCGGGGAGCCGGGAAACCGCGGTGGTCGTGTTGTTGGGTCCCTCTTTCGTACAGGCGTGCCTTGCAGCTCGGCAATCCTGATGCGCTTCTCGTCCGCGACAACGCGGTCAAAGTCCGCGAGAAGCTCGCCGCCCGCTTCCAGCACCTGGTCAGCGGTCTTCCAGAAGTCACGCGCAGGGAACTGGCGGCCGGCCTCGATGTGCGAGATCGACGTTCGCGAGTAAGCGGTGAATCTCCCGATTGCGCCTTGGTCGAGCGGTGAAGCCTCTCGGAAGCCGCGGAGCGCGGCTCCCAAAGCACGGCGCAGTTCGGCGATCGCTTCTGGCATACGGGCCATGAAGGTCTCCAGTCGAGTGCGCAGCACGTGTCCGATACGCGTCCCAGCGTAGCTAGCTGATCGGACAAGAAGGCGCGGCCAAGTGTGGGAGTTGCGCCCACATCATCGCCCACATCGACTCCACACGGTTACGTGATGACTACGCAAAGCAATGGTTCGCGCTGAAGCGACCGGGACTGCCAGGAGGGTGAAGGTGGGCAGCTTTTCAACAGCACTCGTTGCAATGGCCGTCGTTGTCCTTAGCTCGGCCGTGGCCTGCGGGTTAGCCATCGTCGCCGATGAGGTGCGTATACGACGCGAACAGGTACGGCGCAACGCCCAACACGAAGGAACTGAGGACGCCCCGGAGGAGGCGGTGCACGGTGTCGTCTTTCGAGACTGACCCTTTGCTGACCGAGCTGCAATCCGATGCTTGTGCGGTGTGGGGCTTCGGCCCAAAGCACTGTCTTGGCATCGTGGCGGCGGCGCGGTTGCGCGCAGGGCTTCCTCCGGTGGCAGGTGCGCGATGACTCCGCAGGACCGCGAGAAGTTCGCGAAGCTCGCGACGATGATTCGAGGGGCGATCCTGGCGCTTGGGTATGCCGTCGACGACATCGAGCAAGGTCGTTGGAGCCCCGCAGAGCTGGGAAACCTGGCCGCGTCAGTGGACAAGCTCGGGGAACAGCTGCGTGGCAGCGCCGCCACCGAGAGCAGCCGCGTTGTCGTCGACTCGGTGAGGGCTGACCGGTGATCGCCGCGTTCGTCGCGACGGGCCTGCTGAGCGTTGGCGGGTTCGCGCTGTGGGCGACGTTCTACTTCGCCCCGGCTCGCCACGCTGGCGGCGAAGGCGCGTTGACCGTCGCTTACCTGGTGGCACGGGTGGAAGCGGAGACACGCGGCCACGGTCGGCACCGGTTGCGCGATCCGGTCGTGCTGCGCGGCGACCTGGCCGACGAAGAAACCCAACGGCTGCCCGTGGTCGAGTCCGAGTCACCGGAAGACGACCGGGAACTCGAGTCGATGCAGCGACATCCGGCGATGTTGCGCCGACTTCTGGACGCTCTGCGCGATCTACCCCTCTGAACTCGGTGGGGATGCTGCTGCTCCCCCGACCAGCGTCCCCACCGTCTCCACGTGCCCGTGCGCCTCCGCCCCCAGCGGCAACCGGGCACGCGGACGGGGCTGGGCTGCGTACTCCCTCCCGACACAGCCCGGCCCTGTCCTCTCCGGATCACCACGACCACCAACGGAGGTAAAGCACATGACCCGAGTCATTTCCGACTGCGTGCAGGCGCGGTCGCTGATCTCCGACGAGCTGTTCGCCCGACTCTGCCACCGCATCACCATCGACGAGAACGTGGAACCCGAGTTCGCCGAACGCATCGTGGACCAGGCGTTGGCGTTCCTCGGCGCATGCGCCAAGTTCCCCGACAACCGGCTGGCACCGTCCAAGCCGGTCGACATCGGGTGGCACGCGTTCATCCTCTGCACCAAGGACTACGCCCGGTTCTGCCAGCGTGTTGCGGGGCACTTCATGCATCACGTGCCACAAGATGTGCCCGGCGCGCCGGATCATTCCAAGGATCCGGCCAGCGTCCGCAATGTCACGCTGGAGTCGATCCTGCAGGCCGGATACCGCGTCGACGAGGAGCTGTGGATCCGCGACGCGTACAGCTGCGGCGGCTGCGACGAAGACGGGAACTGCGCTGCCTCGGGCGTGTCCGGCAACGAGAACACCGAAACCCGGAAGAACTGAGAGCGGGGCCGACGTGACCACCTGGGCCGAACTGCCGTCCGTCGTGCGGGACGCGGTCGAGAGCCACGTCGGCCCCGTCTCGGGAGCCACCGAGATCACCGTGGGATGCAACAGCGATCTCGCCACTGTGCTGGGCACCAGCGCCGGGCGGGTTTTCGTCAAGGGCGTCGAGGGCGTTTCCCGCCGAATGCGGTTCCTGCGCAACGAAATCACCGCCGGGCAACTGGCCGCTGGGCTAGCCCCCGAAGTGGTGTTCTCCGAAGATGTCGGCGACTGGCTCGTGGTCGGATTCGAGCACCTGCCCGGCAGACCTGCTGACCTCTCCCCCAGCTCACCGGACCTGCCGCGCATCGCCGACGTTGTCCGCCGCATCGGCGGACTGCCCGCACCTGGACTGCGGCCGATCCGGGCGAGGTGGGGCGGCGTCGACTGGTGGGTCAAACTCGCCGCGGACGCACCCGAGCTCGCCTCCAACTGGGACGTCGACGCGATGTCGGCACTTGCGTTGCGGGCACCCGAACTCGCGGATGGTGACCGCCTGGTGCACAGCGACCTGCACGGTGAGCAATTCCTGCTCGGACTCGACAGCGAGGTGCACGTCATCGACTGGGGCTTCCCCGGCGCTGGCGCCGCTTGGGTGGATCCCGCCTACCTGGTGTTGCGGCTGGTCGAAGCGGGCCACGAGCCGAGCGACGCCGAAACCTGGGCACGCCGCGAACTACCGGCATTCGCCGAGGCCGACGACCAGACCGTGACGACTTTCGCCGCCTACCTCGCGGGCATGTGGACCCACTGGGCCGTCACCGACGACGAGCCGGGCAAGCAACACCGAGCCCGACTCGCACGCAACTACGCAACATGGCGCCTGCGCCGCTGAAGCTGGTTGATTTGAGACTGGCCGAGCCAGGAATGTGCTGGTTTTGCGAGGTGGTTGATCGCTCGTTCGTATGAATCTTGGTGGTGTGGGCGGGTTCGGGTTTGTTGCGGTATCTCGTGGGCGGTAGGGATGTTTCGCGATCGATGATCATCGGTCTGCGCAAAGCACGGAGGGGAAGAGGACATGGCCCTGACCAAGGACCAGCTGGTCACTGACATCGCTGAGAACGTGGACGTCCCCAAGGCGACGGCCCAGCGAGTTCTCGAAGCCGTTGGCCTCATCGTCGGCGAGCAGTTGGAGAACGGCGATGAGATCGCGCTGCCTGGTATCGGGAAGTTCAAGGTCGCGGAGCGTCCTGCGCGGACCGGCCGGAATCCCTCCACTGGTGAGTCGATCGAGATCGCGGCGAAGAAGGTCGTCAAGTTCGCCCCGGCCAAGGCCCTCGGCGAAGCCGTGAACAAGTAGGCCCTGCCTGGCGCGTACCTCAGAAACTCCCCGTACCCCACCGGAATCCGGAAGGTGCGGGGCGTTTTGCTGGAAGGTCAGTCGAGGAGGGAATCCACGGGTAGGCCTCTGATCGAGGCGTCCAGGACTTGGACCGTGTGGGCCATCGACATGTGTTCGCCTTGGCGTTCCAGGGCCGTTCGGATCTGCATCGAGCAGCCCGGATTGGCCGTGACGAGCAGGCGCGCGCCGGTGGCCAGGACGGTCTCCGCCTTGCGGTCGCCCAGCTCTCGGGCCGGTTCCGGTTGGAGGAGGTTGTAGACGCCCGCTGAGCCGCAGCACAGTTCGCCGCGGTTGATCTCGCGGATTTCCAGGTCAGGGATCGCGCGCAGCAGTTCTCGCGGTTGGGAGCGGATGCCTTGGCCGTGCGCCAGGTGGCAGGCGTCGTGGTAGGCGATCTCCACCGGGAGCGGGTGGCGTTCGGCGACCGGGCCCAGTTCGACCAGCAGCTCGGCGATGTCTCGCACCCGGGCCGAGAACTTCTCGGCCTTCGCCGCGTACCCGGGGTCGTCCTGCAGCAGGCGCGGATACTCCTTCAACGTCGAGCCGCAGCCCGCCGAGTTGATGACCACGTAGTCCACGCTGGACCGTTCGAAGACGTCGAGCAGGTTTCGCGCGAACTTCACCGCTTCTTCTTCGCGGCCGGAGTGCTCGCTGAGCGCGCCGCAGCAGCCCTGCGACTGGGGAATCACGACGTCGCAGCCCTCGGCGGAGAGGATGCGGGCCGTCGCAGCGTTGACGTCGGGGAAGAACGCGCTCTGCACGCATCCGGTGATCATGCCGATGGTCGCGCGCCGCTTGCCTCGGGCCGGGACGCGGTGGCCGAGCTTCGGGGCGCGTTTGATCGGCGGCGCAAGGGATTCCATCGTCTGCAGGCCTTCGGGCAGCTTCGCCATCAGGCCGGACTTCTTGAACAGCTTGCCCAGGCCGAGGCGCTGGTAGAGGGCCAGCGGTCCGCGCAGGGCGTTGAGGCGCTTCGGGTACGGGAAGATCGTGAAGATCGCAGTGCGCATGAGGCGGTCCCTGCGGCTGCGTTCGTGGTGACGCTCCACCTGCGCGCGGGTTTCGGTGATCAGCGTGCCGTACTGGACACCGGACGGGCAGGCGGTCACGCAGGCCATGCAGCCCAGACAGGCGTCGAAGTGCCCGACCATGGTGTCGGTCATGGGCTCGCCTTCGAGGCCTTCCTTCATCAGGTAGATGCGCCCGCGCGGCGAGTCCATCTCCTCGCCCCACAGGTCGTAGGTGGGGCAGGTCGGCAGGCAGAAACCGCAGTGCACGCAGTCGTCGACGAGTTCGCGCTGCGGCGGGTGGTGGGCGTCGAAGGCACCTGGGCGGGCCGGGGTGTCGGTCATCAGATTCCTCCCACGTACCGGCCCGGGGCGAGCCGGCGCTCCGGGTCGAACTGGTCCTTGGTCCGACGCATCAGGGTCAGCAGTCCCGGTGCGATCGGACCCCACGGATCGATCTCGGCCAGGACGGGTCGCGGCGCGCGCTCCAGAACCGCGTACTCGCAGCGGCTTCGCAGCGCAGCGACGAACTCCGCTACGGCGGTCGGGTCGGTGTCGCCGGGAAGCCCGACGTGCAGCACGCCCAGCCCTGCCGCGCCTCGGGTCGTCACGGGGAGACCGTTGGCGGCTTCTCGGATCGTGGCCAGCAGTTTCGGCAGTTCAGCGGGTTTGTCGGCCACACGCAGGCCGATCCCGTCGGGATCGAACGGGTGGTTCCCCCACCATGTCGGGGCTTGCTCCAGAACTTCGGCGCCGAGCGTTGCGGCCAGTTCCGCGGCGCGGGCGTGGGTGGCTTCGGGGCGGCCTTCCAGCTGCCCGCACACCGTGATCGGGCCGTCCCCGACGCGGTTCAGCTCGATCGCGGTGGGCATCGCTTGGGAGTGCCGGATCGCATCGGCCACCGCGCCGGCGGTCGACGGATCGGTGGTGGTGGCCGAGATCCAGCGGTGTTCGGCGGCGACCGGGTGCAGGCGGAACACCGCCTCGGTGATCACGCCGAGCGTGCCGAAGGAACCCGTGTAGATCTTGCCGATGTCGTAGCCCGCGACGTTCTTGACGACCTTGCCCCCAGCGATGGTGATCGTGCCGTCGGCGCGGACCACCGTGATGCCGATGAGCAGATCGCGCACCCTGCCGAACAAGTGGCGACACGGCCCGGAAGTGGCCGTGGCGACCACCCCGCCCACGGTCGCGGTCGGCAGCGGTTGGTCTATCGCGAGCTGCTGACCGGCCGCGCGCACAGCCTCGTTGACCTGGGCAATCGGGGTTCCGGCCAAGGCGTGCACGACCAGGTCGCCCGCCGCGTGCTCGACGATTCCGCTGGCTGGCGAGACGTCGAGCACCAGGTCCACCGCGGTCGGCGCGGCGCCCCAGTCGAGCTTGCTTCCGGATCCCTTCGGCACCACCCGCAGCCCGTGCTCGGCGGCGACCTTCATCGCCGTCGACGCGCTCTCGGTCCCGTCCACAGTGGCCACCCATTGTGGACGGACGCCGCACACCGCGTCCGATTCGGTGGCGTCGCGCACGTGTTCCTCGCCCAGCGCTGCGATCAGGGCGTCCTTGCTCGTGGTGGGCATCAGAACTGATCCGCCAATCCCGCTTCGGTCAATGGGTGCACGCCGCGCCGGGGCCCGGGGACCTCGCCGCAGAGCCTCGGCGTCGGGAAGACCTTGCCCGGGTTGCAGATCCCCACCGGGTCGAAGGCGCAGCGCAGGCGCTGCATGGTGTCCAGGTCGTCGGCGGTGAACATGCGGCCCATGTACTTGACCTTGTCCGCGCCGACGCCGTGCTCCCCGGTGATCGAACCGCCGTGCTCGATGCACAGGTCGAGGATCGCGCCGGAGACCCGCTCCGCGCGCTCGTTGGCACCGGGCTCGGAGTCGTCGAAGAGCACCAGCGGGTGCAGGTTGCCGTCACCGGCGTGGAAGACGTTGGCGACCCGCACCCCGGATTCGGCGGACAGCCGGGAGATGCGGCCGAGGACCTCGGGCAGCGCAGTCCTCGGGATCACCCCGTCCTGCACGATGTAGTCGGGGCTGATCCGGCCGACCGCGGCGAACGCGGACTTGCGGCCCTTCCAGATCATCGCGCGCTCGTGGTCGTCGGCGGCGACGCGGATCTCGAACGCGCCGTGCGCTTCGCAGTGCCGCGCCACCTCGGAGAACGTGTGCTCGACCTCGGACGTCGGGCCGTCCAGCTCGACGACCAGCACCGCGCCCGCGCCTTCCGGGTAGCCGCAGTGCACGGCCTGCTCGGCGGCTTCGATGGCCAGCGCGTCCATCATCTCGATCGCCGCCGGGGTGACGCCGTCAGCGATGATCGCCGACACCGCCGCGCCCGCCTCGTCGGTCGACGGGAACCCGGCCAGCAGCGTCTGCACGGACTCGGGTTTTCGCAGCAGCCGCACGGTGATCTTGGTGACCACGCCAAGAGTTCCTTCGCTGCCGATGAACGCACCGAGCAGGTCGTAACCGGCGGATTCCCTTGCCGTGCCGCCGAGTTCGACGACATCGCCGTCGGGGGTGACGACTTCGAGGGCGAGGATGTGGTTGGTGGTGAAGCCGTACTTCAGGCAGTGCGCGCCGCCGGAGTTCTCCGCGACGTTGCCGCCGACCGAGCAGACCTGCTGACTGGAGGGGTCCGGGGCGAAGTAGTAGCCCTGGTCGGCCACGGCCCGGGTGACGTCGAGGTTGATCACGCCCGGTTCCACCACGGCGCGCTCGTTGGCGAGGTCGATCTCCAGGATCCGCCGCATCTTCGCGGTCACGATCAGCACGCCGGACGCGTGCGGTAGCGCCCCGCCGGACAACCCGGTGCCGGAACCGCGTGCCACGAAAGGAACTTCGTGCTCAGCGCAGATCCGGACGATATCGCGGACCTGCTCCGCCGTCTCGGGCAGCACCACGACGGCCGGCACGACCCGGTGACTGGCCAGGCCGTCGCACTCGTAGGTGCGCAGCTGCTGCAGATCGGTGATCACCAGATCCGGCGGCAGCGCTGCGCGGAACCGCGGCACGACCCGGTCGAGCGCGGTACTGGTCGACTGCATTGCTCAGCCTCCCGAGAAATTCCGTCTTGCGGAAAACCCGTTCCGTTCAAGGCGGAACGATATGTTGTTCACAACATAGATACAAGAGGTGGACAAGATTGTTCGCCTGACCTGATTGTCACCCAGAGACCCGCGATCGCACAGTCCGTCGAGGGCTCTGGCGACCGGTGAGGCCGTCTACTCGTCGCTTCCCACGGGCTCGACCGAACGCTCCAGCTTCACCGCATCGACCGGCCGTAGCCGCTCCGTCGCGTGGTGAGCGCCGTCGGGATGCGGCCAGGCCAGCCCCTTGAAGTAGGCCTCCGCCTCGTTCTCCTGGATCTCCACCACCTTCTCCAGGAGCCGCAACGCCGCCCGACGACGGTCGTGATCGGATTGCCCTCCGGGGCTACCGGAACTCCACGCCTCGGTCCCCCTCCAGGTGAGGTAGGCGTGCCCGATCGCGCGTTCGGCGCTGCGCAGCAGCACCCAGGACTGATCCCAGGAGTAGAACGACCGGAGCGCGGTGAGCCCCGCGATGACGAATCCCGCCACCGACAGCAGCAGCGGCTTGCCCGGGTAGTCGAATCCGGCCAGCACCGGCATCCCGGCACCGATCAGGATCAGCATTATCCCGCTGCTGCGGTAGAACCGGCGATGCCACCGCGCGCGCCAGTCGTAGAACCGGTGCAGGCGGAGCACGTACGCCTCGACGGCCGCCGGGTAGTCGGCATCGTCACCGGAGGGAATCTCCCTCAACGAGGGCGACCGGAAGTTCACGCCGGTACCGTCTCATGATTCACACGCACGTTGAATCCCCTTCTACGCAGGTGGAGCAAAGCCCGAGAAGAAGAAGTTGTCAGCGACCCCCGCGGCGCGCTGCGCATCGGCGGCCGAGGTGACCGTGAACGCGATCAACGGAATCTTCCTGGCGCGCCAGAACTCCGCGAACCGGGACGGCAGGGCCGCCAGCTCGTAGGTGATGAAGTCGGGCGACGTCGCGAAATTGGTCAGCATGGTGCGGCCGATCGCCGACACGATCGGACTCCGGGAGTGCAGCAGTCCGGAGATCTGCCCGATCGGCCGATCGGTGGTGAGCCTGCGCAGGTTCCAGACCGCCAACGGGTCGAACGACTGCAGCGCGACCGGTCCCCGGTATCCGCGCAGCGCCCCGACCACCGTCTTCTCCAGCCTTCGCGACGTGTCCAATGTCCACCGCCGCACGTCCAGGACGATCGGGACTCGACCGTCGACGGCTTCCAGGGCCTCGAACAACTGCGGGATCGGCTCCCCGGCGGTCCCGGTGCGCAACTTCCGCAGGCGGCTCCACGGCTGCTCGGCAACGGCGAATCGCGACCCGTCGCTGTCGACCACCGTCCCGTCGTGCACCACCACGGGCACACCATCGGAAGTGAGCTGCACGTCGAGCTCGAAGGGGATGTCCCGGTCCGCCGCGAAGCGGAAGGCGGGAAGGGAGTTCTCCGGGCGCCCGCAGGCATCGTCGTGCAGTCCGCGATGCGCGATCGGTGATGAGGCGAACCATCCGCAGCCGTTCGACGAGGACATCCACTGAGGCAGGCCCATCACCTCACCCTGCCGGACAACCGTCCTCGCCGGTAGATGCATCTCCGCCTTGTCACAGCCCGTTCAGGGCGCTGGCGGCCGGTAGGGCGGCCTTGCCGAGGCGGTCGACGGCGCGTTGCACGTGGTCACCGGGGTAGCGGAAGCGCAGTTGGTCCGGGACCGCCAGCATCGCCGTGCGGAAGCTGCACAGGCCGAACGCGATCGCCGGCGGCGGGTACGCCGGGCGACCGTGGACGCGGCGGGCCCAGTCGGGCAGCACCGAGTACGCCAGGTGCCCGAGCGGCAGGTAGCCGAGGTTCACCGGGAGCAGCCACCAGGGCGCGAACGGGCGGTGCAGGAACTTGTAGATCAGGTCGGAGTCCTCGGTGCGGCGGAGCTGCGGTCGCATCCGCGCGAAGTAGGCCGCCATCTCCTCGCTCGATCCAGGAACCGTCGCGGGGTCCAGGCCGACGAGCGCGGCGGAGCGGCGCTGCTCGTCGAAGTACCGGTCCAATTGGGCTGTGGTCAGCGGGAATCCGGCGCGGCGGACCACTCCGGCGAAGGACGCGACCTCCGCGCAGTGCACCCACAGCAGCAGCTCCGGCTCGTCGATCCTGATCTCCGCACCGGTCTGCCGGTCGGTTCCCCGCAGCTTGCGGTGCACCGCTCGGACCCGTTCCGCTGCGTTCTCGGTTTCGGCTGTGGTGCCGTAAGTCGTGGTGGCGACGAAGTTCCCGGTGCGCATCAAGCGGCCCAGCGGGTCGTCCTGGAACCGCGAGTTCTGCACCACCGCGGCAACAGCTCGTGGGTGCAGCGCTTGCAGGTAGAGGCTGCACACCCCGGCGATCCACATCGCCGGGTCAGCGTGCAGGTGCCAGGTGACGGTGCGCGGCCCGAACAGCCCCTCGTCGCCCATCGCTCAGCCGCCCAGCACCAGCAGCGGGATGAGCTGCTCGGCTGCGGTCAGGGAACCGTGCTGGCCGCGCAGCGCGGCCTCCCCCGGTTCGGCCACCGACCGGACTACCCCGGAAACGCGCATGATCGCCAGCACGTCGCCGATGCGCGGGCGCACCGAATCGGCCACCACCGGGCCGAACCAGCCCTCGTCGATCGCCTGCTCGCCGGTCAGCACCAGGCCGTTCTCGCCGATCCGCTCGCGCCACGCGGCGAGCACGTCGTCGCGGGCACCGGGTTCGGCGTAGACGTGCCGGGCGCGCGCTTCACCGCCGAGGAGCCGGACACCGTCGCTCAGCGCGGGATCGGTGTCGGCGTCGAACGCGGTGTCCGGATCGACTTCGACCATGCCGTGATCGGCGATCACCGCGAGCACTGCGCCGGATGGCAGTCGCTCGGCGAGCGTCGCCACGAACCGGTCGAGCTGGGTGAGCTGCAGCCGCCACGGCAGCGAGCCCGGGCCGTGCACGTGGCCCAGGAAGTCGAGGTGGCCGTGGTAGCCGTAGCAAAGGCCAGGACCGTCGGCGTTGAGCGCATCCAGGATTTCGGCTGCCAGATCACCCAATGCGCGTTGTCCGCGGAACTCCGCGCCCCGCAGCGCGGCACGGGTCAGGCCGCTTCCCGCGAACTCGGCGGGCACCGCGGTCCGGACGTCGACCCCGGCCGCCGCGGCCCGCTCCAGCACCGTCGCCGTCGGCTGCACCTGCTCCGGCGGCCAGCTCTCCAGCAGGCTCGGGTGGTCCGGAAGATCACGGGATGCCCAGCTCAGCGGATGCAGCAGACCACCGGACGGTTCGGCGAAGGTGTAGCCGACGATCCCGTGCTCGCCGGCGCAGCGACCGGTGCCGAGCGAAGTGATGCTGGTGACCGTGGTGGTGGGGAATCCCGCCGTCAGCGGCGGCCTGGTCAGCAGGCTCGACAGGAACGGCGCGTCCTCGGCGTGCTCGCGCAGCAGGTCGCAGCCGAGCCCGTCGACGAGCAGCGCCGCCGCGCGCCGGGACTCCGGGAGGCCGAGGGTGTCGGTGAACCCGGCCAGCCCCATCGAGCCCAGCAGGGACGGCAGGACGTCGGGCAGCGCTCGCCCGTTCCCGTCAGGAGCGACAATCCAGTCCATGCCACCGAACCTGCCACGCAAGTGCGCCGACGGCTAGAGCCCGACGGCGCGTCGGTCAGCGCACCGCCACGCAAAACGAGTTCTTCAGACAAGCTCTCAGAAGCCCATCGAGCGGCCGATGATCTCCTTCATGATCTCGGTGGTGCCGCCGTAGATGGTCTGGATACGGGAATCCAGGAACGCCTTCGCGACCGGGTACTCCATCATGTAGCCGTACCCGCCGTGCAGCTGCAGGCAGCGGTCCACCACGCGCTTGTTCAGCTCGCTGAGCCACCACTTGGCCATCGCGGCGTGCTCGATGTCGAGCTCCCCGCGCACGTGGTCCTGGATGCAGCGGTCTGTGAACACCCGGCCCACCTCGACCTCGGTGGCCATCTCGGCCAGCTCGAAGCGGATGTGCTGGAACTTGCCGATCGGGCGGCCGAACGCGGTGCGGTCCTTGCAGTAATCCTTGGTGACGCCCAGGATCTTCTCCGCGATGGCCGCCGAGGCGACCGCGATCGACAAGCGCTCCTGCGGCAGGTTCTCCATCAGGTAGATGAAGCCCTTGCCCTCCTCACCGAGCAGGTTGCTCGCCGGCACCCGCACGTCGTTGAAGAACAGCTCCGCGGTGTCCTGTGACTTCTGGCCGATCTTGTCCAGGTTGCGGCCGCGCTCGAAGCCGTCCATGCCGCGTTCCACGACCAGCAGGCTGATGCCCTCGTGCCCGGCGTCGGGGTCGGGGTCGGTGCGGGCCACCACGATCACCAGGTCGGCGAGAATGCCATTGCTGATGAACGTCTTCTGCCCGTTGAGGATGTACTCTCCCCCACTCTTGGCTCCGCTCGAGCGGGAGGTGCCCCCTCCGTCGCGCACCGCGGTGGTGCGGATGCCCTGCAGGTCGCTGCCCGCGCCCGGCTCGGTCATGGCGATCGCGCTGATGGTCTCGCCGGAGCAGAAGCCCGGCAGCCAGCGCTGCTTCTGCTCCTCGTTGGCGAGCTTGATCAGGTAGGGCGCGATGATGTCGTTGTGCAGCGGGGATCCGAACCCGGAGATGCCCGCGCTGACCAGCTCCTCGCCGAAGACGACGTTGAACCGGAAGTCGTCGACTCCGCCACCGCCGTAGCGCTCGTCGACGGCGAATCCGAGCAGCCCCTGCGCACCGGCCGCCAACCAGGCCTCCCGGCTGACCACCCCGGCCGCTTCCCACTCCTCGACGTGCGGCACGAGCTCCTTGTGCACGAACGTGCGCACCGTTTCGCGGAACGCCTCGTGCTCGGGCTCGAACAACTCCCTGCGCATTCGGTTCACACCTCCATTCGATCCGTGCTGGTCAGTGCTTCGCGCCGAAGGCGCCCGAGTCGAGAAGTTCGCGCGAGATCTTCCAGTCCCGCAACACGACTTCGGTGTCCGAGCCCGGCGTGGCCACCGGCCCCGGCTCGGGGTTGGGGGTGCGGCTGAAGCGGGGTGCCGGGGCAGGCTGCAGCACGCCGTCGCGACGCACGAGGGTTTCGCGGGCGGCGACGTGCGGGTGCTTCTCGGCTTCGGTCATGGACAGCACCGGGGCCACGCACGCGTCGGATCCGTCGAACGCCTCAGTCCACTCCTGGCGGGTGCGCTGCCGGAACGTCTCGGCGAAGATCTCGCGCAGCCGCGGCCAGTTCGCCGGATCGTCGCGGTCGGGCACCTCGTCGGCCAAGCCCAACTTCTGCACCAGTTCGGCGTAGAACTGCGGTTCCAGCGCGCCGACGGAGACGTACTCGCCGTCGGAGGTTTCGTAGACGTCGTAGTAGGGGGCGCCGGTGTCCAGCAGGTTCGTGCCGCGCTCGGTCTTCCACCCGCCGCTGCCCAGGAACCCGAACAGCATCGCGCCGAGGTGCGCGGCACCGTCCACGATGGCCGCGTCAACGACCTGCCCGCGACCGCTGGTGCGCGCTTCCAGCAGCGCCGCCAGCACCCCGACGGCCAGGTACATCGCACCGCCGCCGAAGTCGCCGAGCAGGTTCGCCGGAACCTGCGGCGGACCGCCCTTGCGGCCGATCGCGTGCAGCATGCCGCTGAGCGAGATGTAGTCGATGTCGTGGCCGGCGGTCGGCGCCAGCGGGCCGTCCTGCCCCCAGCCGGTCATCCGCCCGTAGACGAGCTTCGGGTTGACCGCCCAGCAGTCCTCCGGCCCCACTCCGAGGCGCTCGGTGACCCCGGGGCGCAGCCCTTCCAGCAGCACATCGGCCTGTTCCACGAGGGCGAGCACGGCTTCCGCGCCGCGCTCGTGCTTGAGGTCGACCTGCACGGACCACTTGCCGCGGTTGAGCAAGTCCCCCTCCCCGCCAGACGCCGTCGGCCGGTCCACCCGCACCACGTCGGCGCCCAGGTCGGCCAGCAGCATCGCGCAGAACGGCGCCGGACCGAGCCCGGCGAGTTCCACGACCTTGATCCCGGCAAGCGGTCCACCTGTTCGCGTCACGCCACACCTCTCCACGGCCTGTGTCGCGCGGCACACGAAGCACGACGCATTTAGTGTTACATCGTTGGTGTAACAGACGTCAAGGCTTCGACCAGCTACGCGGGTGATCCGGTACTTTCCGCGCTGTTAGCCGGGAAACCGCGGAAGGGGACCGGCCGTGGTTCGACGCAGGCGCGCGAACCCCGTGCTCCGGAGATCAGCTTCCGCACCCGGACCATGACCTGGCAGGACGGGTCGAGCTTCCGGTTCCCGTTGCACGGCAACGCCGAACACCAGCACCTGCGGAAGTACGCGAGCCGCCGGACACCATCCGCTGGAGCTGACGACCGGCGCAGCAATCGAAGAGTTCGCACCATGACGAACTTCGGCGCCGTGACCGCCGCACCGCCCGTCGGCCTGACCGTCGGCGAGGTCTCCCGCGAGTCCGGGGTCGCGCCTTCAGCGGTGCGCTTCTACGAGCGCACCGGCGTGATCGAGGCGGGGCGGACCGGGGCCAACTACCGGGTTTTCAACCGGTCGGCGGCATGCCGGATCAAGGTCGCCAAGCTGGCCCAGGAGGTCGGCCTGACCGTTCAGGAGATCGCGGACCGGTTGACCGACGAAGCGGAACGCCGGGTCGCCTCGCTGCGCCGCTACCTGACGGCGATCGCCACCTCCGACCGGCTCTGCGAAGACACCAAGACGTCGTGAAGCGAGCTGGGGCCGGCAGCGTGCTGCCGACCCCAGCTTCTGCGTGACCGTCAGCGGTCCATGAGGGCGAAAACTCCCCACTCGCGCTAGTACCTGGCATAGCGGGCCGGTTCCTCGGAGAGCTCGGCTCGCAACGCGTCGGCCAACTCGTCGTCGGGATTCCGGTCGAGCCAGCGTCGGATGTTGAGCCACTGCGCGGCCTGGTACCGGTCCCAGCTGTCCTGGTCGGCGAGCATCATCTCGACGACGTCGCAACCGAGTTCGCCGAACTGCTCGATCAGCTCGGGCAGCAGCAGGAAGTCATCCTCGCTGCAGGCGTGGCACGCTTCGGCGGTGCGCTGGTCCAGGGGTTCCCGACGCCAGTACGGTTCGCCGATCAGCAGGATGCCACCGGCGCGGAGGCTGCGACGCAGCAGATCGATCGTGCCTGCCACTCCGTTGCCGATCCAGGTGGCGCCGACGCACGCAGCGAGGTCGACGGGTTCGTCCGCGACGTGGCCCGACGCATCGCCGTGGATGAAAACCACTTGATCGGCAACACCGAGTTCGGCTCCCCGGGCACGAGCCCCGGCCGTGAACTCGGTGCTGATGTCGACTCCGGTCCCGACGATGCCGTGGGCGCGTGCCCAGGCGCACCGCGTCTCGCCCGAACCGCTGGTGAGGTCGAGCGCGCTCGTCCCGGGGGTCAAGTGCAGCGCCTGCCCCAGAGCAGCCAGCTTCTCGCTGGTGAACGGGTTGTGGATGCGGTGGCTGCTCTCGCGGATGGTGAAGCTACGTGGAAGATCCACTGTTGGGAGTCCTTACGTCCGATGAGGTCATGACGTGCGCGGGGAACGGCCTGCTGACGCTGGCCGCCGTTGCCTGGACCGTCATCAGCAGAACTGCTGGCAGGCCACCTTGGTCATTGACCACCTGTGCCCACCGGTCGCAACTACCATCGGCGAACGTGATCACGATGATGCGGGGCGGGCCGTACAGGTGCGCGCTGGTCGTGCGAAGCGGCGACGCGGTGGACGATCAACTGCTGGCTGAGCTGACCGCCCGGACGGGCTTGGCCTTTGCCCGGATCGGCAATGGCGGATTCGGCGGCGGGCCAGTGGCCGATGTCCACGCCGACGAGTCCGGCGGCAACTTGCTGATCGACACGGTCGATCCCGACACCGGAACCAGGGCGATGCTCGTCCGGGCGGTGTCTTCGGAACGGGCCATCGCCATTCGCGCGGTCATCGGCGACCGGTTCCAGGCGTGGACCGAGCAGACGCTGCGCGCGCAGCTCGAGGAGAACATCGCCAGCCAACCCTGGATCCTGGTGCCGATGATGATGGCGGTCGGCGGCGCGGAACCCGAGCCCGAGACGATGCGGGTGCTCCGGCAGACGCTCCAGCACGAGGACGAGACCGTGCGGAGCGCCGCCGAGCACGCCGAGGAGATCGCCAAGTGGCTCCTCGAGGACCCGGCGGTCATGCGAGTCGTGGAGAACCAGGAGCTGGTAGGCGTACTGCGTCCCGCTCAACCGGTGGACGGCGAGGAGGACTGGGTCACGGTCCGGCCGGGCTCACCGGGCCGGGCGGTTCCTCGCCCTGTCACCTGGCTGTCCTTCCCCGGCGAGCCCGGTGACCTCCTTCCTGCCTTCCTCTGGAACCAGGACTGGGAATTGGAGGTCGTCGGGAATACCCGTGACGACTTCTTCGAGCAGATCCGGGTCTCCGAAGACGGCCGGACCGCCCTCCACGAGGTGGCGCACGCCGAACTGGCGGGCCGCTACCTCGCCGTCCACGGCCAAGACGCCGAGGCCACCACGACCGCCCTCCGAGAGGCAGGCGCCGAACCTCTCGACGGCCCACCTGCCGGGCTGGACCGCACTGCTCCCTGAGCTTCGAGCAGGCAGGTCAGGAGCACCTTCTATGCGACAGCGTTGGTGTTACAGCGGTTGAGGAGTAACGTTGCCCGCATGCTCCGATCTGCGGACGAAGAGCTCACCATCGACGAACTGGCCGCCCGCGCCGGAGTCACCGTGCGCACCGTGCGGTTCTACTCTTCGCGCGGGCTGCTGCCACCGCCTCGGCTGCGGGGCCGGCTCGGGCTCTACGGCGGGGACCACCTCGCCCGACTCGACCTCATCCGGGAGCTGCAGACGCTCGGCTTCACCCTGTCGGCGATCGAGCGGCACCTGGCGCGGCTGCCCGAGGACGCCTCGCCGGACGAACTCGCCCTGCAGCGCGCACTCATCGCGCCGTGGACCGACGACCACGCCGAGGACCTCGAGCGCCACGAACTCGACCGCCGCACCGGGCGGCACCTGGACGACGAGCTGATCGACCTGCTCATCGAGCTCGGCATCCTGCAGCGGATCACCGCATCCACCAAGCTGCGCGTGCCCAGCCCGGCGATGCTCGGCGTCGGGTTGCAGATCCTCGACCTGGGCCTGCCGTCGGAGATGCTGATGCAGGCCAAGACGATCGTCGAGCAGCACACCGCGCAGATCGCCGCCGACCTGCGCGAACTGTTCGCCGCGAACGTCCTGCGCCCCTACGTCGAGCGCGGCCGCCCGCAGGACGAGCGGGAACGCGTCCGGTCCGCGACCGACCAGCTGCGCCCGCTGACCATCCAGGCGCTGGTCAACGGCTTCCAGCGGGCGGTCAACGACGTCATCCGCAACCACGTCTGATTCGGCCTGCTGGGCGTATTGGCAAGTTCCCCACTGGCCAACGCTGCGCTTGGTGAGGTTTCATCGCGTCACGGCTTCACGTCGTACTGGGCACGTCGAGGGGAGCTCGGCAGCGATGAGCGATTCGGACACGTGGGCGGCCGACGCGCTGGAAACGACAGTCCCGCAGCTGTTCTCGCGCAACGTCGCAGAATTCCCGCAGCAGCCCGCGCTGACCGACGGCGATCGCACGCTGACCTGGGAGCAAGCCCACCACGAGGTCGAGGTGCTGGCCGCCGGGCTCGCCGGGCTCGGTCTGCAGCGCGGCCAGCCGTTGCTGATCATGGTGCCGAACCGGGTCGAGCACTGGCTGATCGACGTCGCCGCCACTCACCTCGGCGCAGTGCCCTGCACCCTCTACCCCACTCTCAGCCAGGACCAGGTGCACTACGTCGCCCACCACAACCGCGCGAAGGTGATCCTGCTCGACGGCGCTGACCAGCTGCGCCGCTGGTCGAAAACGCTGCGCAACGCCTCCGACGTAGAGCACGTCGTGGTGCTCGACGAGGAGGCGATGGTCTCGGCCGACGAGCGGTTCCGGACCTGGGACCGGCTGCGGGCGCTCGGCGAGCAGCGGCTGCGGGAAGATCCCGAGCTGGTGCAGCGGACTTCGGCAGCCGTCAGTCCGGCGGATCCAGCCGCGATCCTCTACACCTCCGGCACCACGGGTCAGCAGAAGGGCGTGGTGCTGACGCACCGCAACATCTGCTTCTCGGCCGCCGCCCTGCACCAGGCCACGCAGTCCGAACGGCACTCGACGCGGATCAGCTACCTTCCGCTGGCGCACATCGCCGAGCGGATGGTGGGGATCTACGCGGCCATCCACGACGTCGCCCACGTCCACTTCTGCGCCGACCAGCAGCAGCTGGCGGCGACGCTGGGGCGCGCCCGGCCGTACCTGTTCTTCGCCGTCCCGCGGGTTTGGGAGAAACTCGCCGCCGCGCTCCGGGACGTCCCGGCCGAACAGCGCTCGCAAGCCGGGCGGCGGCTGCGGACCCGGCTCGGGCTGGACCGCGCCGGGTGGCCGTCCAGCGGTGCTGCGCCGATCGACCGCGAGCTGCTGGACCTGTTCAGCAGCATCGGCGTGGACATCTTCGAGCTGTGGGGCATGACCGAGACCAGCGGCTGCGCGACGACCAATCGCGCCGGGGCGCACCGTCCCGGAACGGTGGGTCGGGCGTTGCCGGGCGTGGAGGTGCGGATCGCCGACGACGGCGAGGTGCTGGTGCGCAGTCCCCTGGTGTGCGCGGGTTACCTCGAACCGGACGGTGCGATCGAGCCGATCACCGACGCCGCCGGGTGGCTGCACACCGGCGACGTCGGTGTGCTCGACGAGGACGGGTACCTGTCCATCACCGATCGCGAGAAAGAACTGATCATCTCGGCTGGTGGCAAGAACATCGCGCCCACCGCGGTGGAGAACGCGCTGCGGGCGCATCCGCTGCTCGGGCATGCGCTGGTGTTCGGCGACCGCCGGCCCTACCTGGTGGCGCTGCTGTTGCTCGACGAGGAAACGGCGCCGAAGTGGGCGCGCGAACGCGGCATCGCCTTCGCATCGCTGGGCGAACTCGCCGAGCACCCGGCGGTCCAGGCCGAAGTGGCCACCGCGGTGGCTGCCGCGAACGAGCGCCTGAACCGCCCGGAACAGGTCAAGCGCTACCGAGTGCTCGCACACCCCTGGGGCGTCGAGAACGGCGAGCTGACTCAGACGTTGAAGCTCAAGCGCCGGGTGATCCACGAGAAGTACGCCGACGTCATCGACGAGCTCTACGGCACCTGACCGTGCTTCGATGAGTTTCGGTCGCATCGCGAGTCCAACTGCGCGGAAGACCGTTCACCCAGGAGCTGGGAAGGGACCACCATGGCCATCCAACCGATCGTCATCACACCGGACTTGGATCGATTGCAAGGCTTCTACCAGGCGTTGTTCGGTGCCCAGGAGACTGCGCGCGTACCCGATGACGGGCCCACCTTCTTCGTCGCCCTGGACATCGACGGGGACCGGCTGGAGCTGGTGAACAACAGGGACGTGAAGGTCCGCGAGCCGAACCGGATCCTGCTGAGCTTCAGCGTCGACAACGTCGACGAGCTGCTCGAACGGGTCGAGTCGGCAGGCGGCGAGGTGCTGGGGCCGGCCAACGACATGCCGTGGGGGCAGCGGGTCGCGCACATCAAGGACCCGGACGGCAACGCCGTGAACCTCACCCAGCAGATCTGACGGCGTCCGTGGGCGGGCACACCACCCGCCCCGGGACTGTCACACCTGCGCGGTTTCGGGCTCGTCGGATCGGGCCCACCTGGTGGGTTCGCCGGTGATCACCAGGCAGGTCACCGTGATCAGCGCGCCGATCACCAGGTACGCGGCGATCGGCCAGGACGCTCCGCCGGACAGGCCGAGCAGCGCCGTCGCCACGACCGGCGACAAGCCGCCGCCGAGCACCGAACCGCTCTGGTAGCCCAGGGACACCCCGGTGTAGCGGACCTTCGTGGCGAACAATTCGGCGCAGAACGCCGCCATCGGCCCGAAGACCGCCGCCGAGCCCGCGTAGCCCAGGGCCATCGCCAGCACGATCAGCGCCGGGTTCGCCGTGTCCAGCAACCAGAACATCGGGAACGCGTACACCGCGAGGAAGATCCCGCCGCCGAGCATCACCCGGGTGCGGCCGAGGCGGTCCGAGAGGTGGGAGAACAGCAGGATCCCGGCGATCTGCGCCGCCGACCCGCACAGGCTGCCCAGCAGCATCACGTCGCGGGTCGCGCCGAGCTTCTCGGTGCCGTAGGTCAGCAGGAACGTGGTCAGGATGAAGATGAACGTGTTGAAGCCCAGGTTCACCCCGGCCGACAGCAGGATCTGCCGCCAGGAGTTCGAGAACGCCTCCGCGACCGGCATCCTGGCCCGCTCGCCGCGCTGACGGATCTTCGCGAACTCCGGGCTCTCGGCCAGCCGCAGCCGCACGTACAGACCCACCCCGACCAGCACCAGGCTGACCAGGAACGGCACCCGCCAGCCCCAGGTGAGGAATTCGTCGCCGGAGATGGCGGTGGCCCCGGCGAAGGCACCGGTGGCCAGGAACATCCCGGTCGGCGAGCCCAGGAAGGTCCACCCGCCGTACCAGCCCTGACGGTTCGGCGGCGCGTGCTCCACCGCCATCAGCACCGCGCCGCCCTGCTCGCCGCCGAGGAAGAAGCCCTGCACCAGGCGCAGCGTCACGAGCAGCAGCGGCGCCCACACCCCGACCTGCTGGTAGGTGGGCAGCAGACCGATCAGCGCGGTGCACACGCCCGTCACGCTCAACGTGATCACCAGCATCCGCTTGCGGCCCACCAGATCGCCGAAGTGCCCGATGACCGCGGCGCCCAGCGGTCGGGCGAGGAACCCGGCGCCGAACGTGGCGAACGCCAGCAGCGCGCCCACCCACGGGTCGCCGGAGGGGAAGAACAGCTTGTTGAACACCACGGCCGCCGCAGTGCCGTAGATCAGGAAGTCGTAGAGCTCGATCGTGTTGCCCACCGCGCTCGCGAACGCGGCCTTGCGCACCGCGACGCGGTCCGAACCCGCGGGTGCCGATGCCATCTCGTCTCCTGTCCCTCGCGAAAGCGCCCCGGGAGCGATCGCCGCGGGGTTCGCGCCTCACGATGGCGCAGCGATCATCGAAAGGTCCACCACCTTTTCGCGCACCGCCGCTCGGACGAGCGATGCTGGGTCTCGTCGACGTCTTCCGTTCTGTGACGGTTCGTGCAGCAACCCTGGCCGGGCGAACCCCTTTCCGGTGGTCCAGGTGCGCTTGGTGCCGCACTTCGAAAGGCCGCGGCGATAAAGAGAAGCGGAATGTCTCTCCAAACCCAGGAGGATCGACGAGATGGTTGACACACGGCTGACCGGCCGCATCTTCCTCACCGCAGTGGCCCTTGCGGGCACTGCGCTCGTCCCGGCACTGGCCAACGCGGAACCCGCGGCGGACGTGAACGGGAGCATGCTGAACCTCACCGTCAGCGGCCAGAACCGCGGCGAAACCCCGCGATCCACGGTGCTGAGCTGTCATCCGGTGGGCGGCTCGCACCCGAACGCCGGCTCGGCGTGCCAGACGCTCGAGGCGGTCAACGGCGACCTGAACCAGCTGACCGCAGGCCAAGCGGTCTGCAACCTGAACTACCAGCCGGTGACCTTCAGCGCGCGCGGCACCTGGCAAGGACGACCGGTGACGTTCGAGAAGACGTACTCGAACCAGTGCGTCGCGGAGGCATCAACGGGCAAGGTGTTCGCCTTCTGACGTACGCGTCGGGCCCCGTGGTTAGCGGGGCCCGACGCCGTAGTCACGCTCCGCACGCAGGTTACGGTGAGCGCATGGCGACCGATTCGGAAGCTGGCGATCCGCGCTGGCCCAAGCAGCTCTACGAGCAGGGTGACGAACCGGATCCCCGGTTCACCCTCGCCAACGAGCGCACCTTCCTGGCCTGGATCCGCACCGCGCTGGCGCTGATGGCCGGCGGGGTCGGGATCGAGGCGCTCAACGTGGTCACCGAGCATCCGAATCCACTCCGGACCGCGCTGGCGGTGATGCTGCTGCTCGCCGGTGTGCTTTGCAGCGCAACGGCTTTCGCGCGGTGGATGTCCACCGAACGCGCCCTGCGGCAGGGACGTCCGCTGCCCGCTCCGCGCTTGGCACCGGTGCTCGGGTACGGGCTCGGCGTGATCGGCGTGACCGCCTGCGTCCTGCTGTTCGTCACCGGGATCTGATCGTGGCGGACCGGCCCGACAGCCCGTGGGATCCGGGCTTGCAGATCGAACGCACCACCCTCGCGTGGTTGCGGACGACACTCGCGTTCATCGTGGGGACGCTGGTGCTGCTGCGCCTCCTGGCGCACGAGAACGTCCTGACCGCGCTGATCTTCACCGTGCTGACGTTGCCGCTCGGGCTCGCGATCACCTGGCTGGTTTGGCGCCGCCATCTCACCAGCGAGCAACGCCTGCACGCCCGCATCCCGCTCCCCGGCGGCGCACTACCGGCCGCGATGACCGCGCTGGCTGGGCTGGCGGGCTGCTCGGGCTTGGCTTACGTGCTGTTCGCCTGACCAAACGCTCCAGTGTGGACGATCCCGAAAACTCCGGGCACTACTGCGATGCGCCGACCAGGCCGGGCCACGCCGACATCGCGCAGTCGATGATCGCGTGCGCGGTTTCGCGGGAGCAGCCGTCGCAAGCCTGGATCGACAAACCTTGCAGCACAGTCAGGTAGAACGAGGCGATCGCCGCGATGTCCGCACCGGCCGGTACGTCGCCTTCGGCGACCGCGAGTTCCAGTCGTGCGTGCACCGCCCGGTAGTCGTCCTTGCGGCACTCGGCCAGGAATTCCTGGACTCGCTGGTTGTCCGGGCCGCAGTTGGTCGCCGAGAGCACGACCATGCAGCCCCTCGGCGTGCTGGGGTCCACGTAGGCGTCGGCGTTGTCGCGCAGCATGGCTTCGATCGCCTGGCGCGCGGTCGGGTGCTTCTGGAGCGAATGTTCGCCCACGGCTTCGTCGGCGCTGTTGTAGAGCGCGATCGTCTCGCGGAACAGGCCCTCCTTGGAGCCGAAGGCCGCGTAGAGGCTCGGTGAGCTGATGCCCATCGCCGCGGTGAGGTCGCTCAGCGCCGTCGCCTCGTAACCCCTCTCCCAGAACAGCTCCATCGCGGCATGCAGCGCGGTTTCGCGGTCGAAACTGCGCGGTCGACCTGGCGGCGGCATCTCACACTCCTCTGATCTCGGAGCGGTCATCATCGCCGACCCGGTTCCGGCCGACGCCGCAGCTCCCACCTCGTTGACACCCAGGATAACCCGTGCTAGCCATTTATATATCGTTCGATACAGAAATATGAGGTGCTCATGGGGTCTCTAACGGGCAAGGTTGCACTGGTGACCGGCGGCGGGCGCGGGATCGGCGCCGGTATCGCCGAACGACTGGCCACCGACGGCGCCGACGTCGCGATCACCTACAACACCGCTGCCGATCGGGCCGACGCCGTCGTCGGGAAGATCGAGGAGACCGGCCGCCGAGGCCTGGCGATCGCCGCCCCGGCCTCCGATGTCGACGCGGTGGCACGAGCGGTGCGGCAGACGGTCGACGAGTTCGGCCGACTGGACGTCCTGGTCAACAACGCCGGGATCTTCACCTGCGCGCCGATCGACGAGCTGACCCTCGAGCAGTTCGACGAAACCGTCTCCGTCCACGTGCGCGCGGTGTTCGTAGCCGTGCGGGCTGCTGTCGAGCACCTGCCCGAGGGCGGGCGGATCATCAACATCGGGAGCAATCTGGCCGAACGGGTTCCCGGCCCCGGTCTGAGCCTGTACTCGCTGAGCAAGTCCGCGTTGATCGGCTTCACCAAGGGCCTCGCCCGCGACCTGGGCCTGCATGGCATCACGGCCAACGTCGTCCACCCCGGCTCCACGGACACCGAGATGAACCCGGCCGACGGGACGGACGCCGACGCCGAACGGGCGCTGACCGCGCTCGGCCGCTACTCGACCCCCGCCGACATCGCGGCCACCGTCTCGCACCTGGCCGGCGAATCCGGACGGAACATCACCGGCACCTCGATCACAGTCGACGCCGGCGCCAACGCCTGAGAGCGGGGAGGACACCGGAATGCCCTGGGTCATCCTCATCGTCGCCGGGCTGCTCGAGATCGTCTGGTCGCTGGCGTTGAAGCACGCCGAAGGCATGACCCGGCTGTGGCCCGCGGTCGTGGGAATCGGGGTCGCCATGATCAGCCTCGGGATGCTGTCGTTGGCGTTGAAGCACCTGCCGGTCGGCAGCGCCTACGCGATCTGGGTCGGCATCGGCACGGTCGGCGTCGCCGTCGTGGGCATGCTCACCTTCGGTGAACCCGTGACGTGGCCGCGCCTGGCGTTCTTGACGTTGATCGTGGTTGGCATCGCCGGCCTCAAATTCGTCGAAGCCTGAGCGGCGCGGGCGGGGACGGGGGAACCCCTGCCACCGCCCGCACCGAATCAGCACTCGATGACGTTGACCGCGAGTCCGCCGCGGGCGGTCTCCTTGTACTTGACCTTCATGTCCCGGCCGGTCTCCCGCATCGTCTTGATCACCTTGTCCAGCGAGACGAAGTGGTTGCCGTCACCACGCATCGCCATCCGCGCCGCCGTGATCGCCTTGACCGAGGCCACCGCGTTGCGCTCGATGCACGGGATCTGCACCAGACCGCCGATGGGATCGCAGGTGAGCCCGAGGTTGTGCTCCATCGCGATCTCGGCGGCGTTCTCCACCTGACGCGGCGTCCCGCCGAGCACCTCGGCAAGCCCGGCCGCAGCCATGGAGCACGCCGAACCGACCTCGCCCTGGCACCCGACCTCGGCCCCGGAGATCGAGGCGTTCTCCTTGAACAGCACCCCGACAGCCCCGGCTGCCAGCAGGAACCGCACCACACCGTCGTCGTCCGCACCGGGTACGAACCGGGTGTAGTAGTGCAGCACCGCCGGGACGATGCCCGCCGCACCGTTGGTCGGCGCCGTCACCACTCGCCCACCGGCCGCGTTCTCCTCGTTCACCGCGAGCGCGAAGAGCGTGACCCACTCCAGCGGGTCGTCCTGATCGGTCAGCAGCGCGGCCAGCTCCGCCGCCCGCCGCTTGACCTTCAGCCCGCCCGGGAGTTCACCGGTGTTGCGGCAGCCGTTGTCCACGCACTCCCGCATGACGTGCCAGATGTCCAGCAGTTCCTTGCGCACGGCGTCCTCGCCGCGCCAGGACAGCTCGTTGGCCAGCATGACGCCGCTGATGGACAGGCCGGACTCCGCGGCGCGCTCGAGCAGTTCCATGCCGGTGCGGAATGGCAGCCGCAGCTCGGTCTCGTCCGGTTTGATCCGGTCGGACCCGGTCGCGTCCTCGTCGACGACGAAACCACCGCCCACCGAGTAGTACACCGCGCTGTCCAGCTCGGCGTCCCCGGCGAAGGCGGTGAACCGCATGCCGTTCGGGTGCACCGGCAGCGACCTGCGGCGGTGCATCACCAGATCGCGGTCCGAGCTGAACCGGATCTCGTGCGTCCCGTCGAGGCACAGCCGCCCCGTCTCGCCGATCTCGACGACCCGGTCCGCCACCGCGGCCGGATCGACGACCTCCGGGCTGTGGCCCTCCAGGCCCAGCAGCACCGCCTTCGGGCTGCCGTGCCCGTGGCCGGTCGCCCCCAACGAACCGAACAGCTCCGCCTTGACCCGCGTGACCTGCGGCAACCGGCCCGCGTCGCGCAGTCGTCGCGCGAATCGCTTGGCCGCCCGCATCGGTCCCACGGTGTGCGAACTGGACGGTCCGATGCCCACTGAGAACAGGTCGAAGACACTGATCGCCATTGATCGCCTCCGCTGCTGCCCGGGTCCTACTGCCCGATCAGTTCGGCGTACTGCTCCGCGGTGAGCACAGCACCGGTACCGGTGGCGCGCACCTCCAGCAGCCAACCGCCGGCGAACGGCTCGGCGTTGACCAGCGCGGGATCATCCACAACGGACTCGTTGATCGCCACGACCTCGCCGGTGACCGGCGCGAACAGGTCGCTCACGGACTTGGTGGACTCCATCTCACCGCAGGTCTGCCCGGCCTCGATCTGCTCGCCGACCTCCGGCAGCTGCACGAAGACGATGTCGCCGAGCGCCTCGGCGGCGTGGTCGGTGATGCCGATGCGGACCAGCTCGTCGCGGTCCTCGATCCACTCGTGCTCTTCGGTGTAGCGCAGGTTCTGCGGCAGGGACATGGTGGGAGGCTCCAAGGCTGCTCGGAGGGCGCGGGCGCGCCCGGAAATGTGCTGGGCCTCCCCCTCTGTTTCGGGACCTGAGAGCTTCGCCGCAGACCTGCGACTTGCACCTTGGGTGGCGCGCCAGCGGTGGCGCGCGCTTTCCAGAGTTGCCTCGCCCGAACGGTCATGGGTGCCTGAGAGTTTGTGGGGAGTCTTGCTCCTTCGGCGCCTCGCAGCTGGTACGAGGTCTCTCCCGCACGGGGTCGACGGCCAGTATGCGATTGTCAGACTGCTCAGCAACGATAAACGTGCCTGTCTTGGTGTCACAATGCCCTCCCCAACTGACCGCCAAGGCGGCCGCTTCTCCAGGAGGCCGGTGATGCTCGACGTCCGAGCACTGGTCGAACGGGTCGGCCCGACCCTGCTGCGCTCGGTGGTCGTCCCGGAATCGACCGCGTGCGTCGGCGACGTGGTCATCGCCGAACCCGACCAGCACCTGACCGTCGTCGACGGCGACCTCGTGCTGGGCGTGGCCGTCGCGGACCGCGAGCAGGCGGCGTCACTGGTGCGCGTCTGCGGCGACCGGGGCGCTTCGGCGGTGCTGCTGAAACCGCCGGTCTCCGCCGATGAGCGCATCGTCGCCGCGGCCGAGGCGGCCGGGGTCGCGCTGGTCGAGGTCCGGTCGGAGACCGCGTGGGCCCAGCTGGTCTGGCTGATCAGGGCGGCGCTGGCCGGGACCGACATCGACGAGGCGGGCGCGCGCAGCCCCGGGGTCGGCGATCTGTTCCGGCTCGCCGACGCGGTGGCCGACGTGGTGGACGCGCCGGTCACGATCGAGGACGCGCGCTCCCAGGTGCTGGCCTACTCGGCCCGGCAGGACCTCACCGATCCCGCGCGGGTCTCGACGATCATGGGGCGCAGGCAGCCGGACGACGTGCTGGCCAAGTTCCGGGCGTACGGCACCTTCCGCAAGCTCAGCAAGGGCAGTTCGGCGATCTTCGTGCCCGCCCAGCAGGACGGCACGCTGCCCCGATTGGTCGTGCCGATCAGGATGGGCGGCGAGCTGCTCGGATCCATGTGGGCGGTGGTGCCCGAGGAGGTTTCCGAGGAGCGTGCGACGGCGTTCGCCGACACCGCACACCTGGTCGCGCTGCAGCTGCTGCGCTGGCGGGCGGTGGCCGACGCCGAGCGGCGGCGCAGCGCGGAGCAGGTGCGGCTGCTGCTGGACGGCGGCGAGGGCTGGCGGGTCGCGGCCAACGAACTGGCCGTCCCGAACGAGCGACACCGGGTGATCGCGATCGAGATGCCCGCCTCAGCCGGGCCCGCCGAAGGGCACCGGTTGGCGCTGTGGGAGTGGATCACGCGCGGGATCGGCCGCCGGCCGCTGGTCACCGAGATCGGCACGATGCTCTACGCGGTGGTGCCGGACCGCGGCGACCGCGGCGGCTGGCTGGAGCTGCGCACTGCGCTCGCCTCGCACGACATGTCACCGCGCCCGCTGATCGCGGTGGGCACCTCGGTGGCGGTGGCGGACCTGCACCAGTCGCGGTCGCAGGCCGAAGAGCTGGTCAGCCTGCTGCGCACCGGCAAGCTGCAGGAACGGGTCGCGGTCTACGAGGACTACTGGCACCTGCTGGTGCTCAGCCGCATGGCGGGCGCGGCGACCGACGCGGGCATCGGCGCGCTGGGACCACTGCAAGTCATGCGCGAGCACGACCGCACCCAGGGCACCGAGTACCTGGCGACGCTGCGCGCCTGGCTGCGCCACCCCGGCGACCCGCGGCAGGCGAGCCAGGAGCTGAACGTGCACCCGAACACCTTCCGCTACCGGATGAAACGGCTCGCCCAACTCGTCGACATCGACCTGGACGACCCGGACGTCCGCTCGGCTCTGCTGGTCCAACTGCTCGCCGAACGCTGGGCGCAACACGGCTGAGAGCCTGCCGGCGTATGCCGTCCGCGCTTGTGGAAGCGGCGTAGCCGCTTGCATCCCCCTTCGCAGGGTGGCCACCGGCGGGCTCTGAGCGGTTTCCTGGCGAGGACGGCCCCTCCGCCGTGTATTGGTCATACATCAGGAGGGGCACCCGCAGTCCAGGGAACCGCTCAGGTTCCGCCAAGCGACCACCCGAGAAACGCAGCCAGTAACAGGCCTTGAGCGGTTGTGCTGCGAGCACAAGGGGGTCGGGGCAATCTCATCGCGTGGGCATGATGCGCCCCCGGAATCGGCGACGGATCGTTGTGCGCAACACAGGTGACGAAAGGATTCCGCCGTGAAGATCGCCGTCCCGCGCGAGATCAAGAACAACGAGTACCGGGTAGCGCTCACGCCCGCGGGCGTCCACGAGCTGAACAGCCGCGGGCACGACGTCTTCGTCGAGGCCAACGCGGGCGCCGGCTCCTCCATCCCGGACGAGGACTACCTCGCCGCGGGCGCGAAGGTCCTGCCCAGCGCCGACGACGTGTGGTCCGAAGGTCAGCTGGTGCTCAAGGTCAAGGAGCCGATCACCGAGGAGTACCCTCGGCTGAGCCGCGACCAGGTGCTGTTCACCTACCTGCACCTGGCCGCCGACGCCGCGCTGACCGACGCGATGCTGAACTCCGGCGTCACCGGCATCGCCTACGAAACCGTGCAGACCGCCGACGGCAGCCTGCCGCTGCTCGCGCCGATGAGCGAGGTCGCCGGTCGACTCGCCCCGCAGGTCGGCGCCTACTCGCTGATGCGCCCGAGCGGTGGCCGCGGCGTGCTGCCGGGCGGTGTCCCGGGCGTGCACCCGGCGCGGGTCTTGGTGATCGGCGGCGGTGTCGCGGGCCTCAACGCCGCGCGCGTCGCGATGGGCATGGGATCCGACGTGGAGCTGCTGGACACCAACGTCGACAAGCTGCGCGAGATCGACCGCGACTTCCACGGCCAGATCCGCACGGTGACCTCCAACCGCTACTCCGTCGAGCAGGCGGTGCGCGCCGCCGACATGGTCATCGGCGCGGTGCTGATCCCGGGCGCGAAGGCGCCGAAGCTGGTCTCCAACCACCTGGTGTCGGAGATGAAGCCGGGCAGCGTGCTGGTGGACATCGCGATCGACCAGGGCGGCTGCTTCGCCGACTCCCGCGCGACCACCCACGACGACCCGACCTACCGGGTCCACGACTCGGTCTTCTACTGCGTGGCGAACATGCCGGGTGCGGTCCCCAACACCTCGACCCACGCCCTGACCAACGTCACCCTCCCCTACGTCCTGCGCATCGCGGACCAGGGCTGGCGCGAAGCCTCCCGAACGGACGCGGCCCTGGCGGTAGGCCTCAACACCCACGAAGGCCACCTCGTCAACGCCCCGGTCGCCGAAGCCCACAACCGAACCAGCACCCCGATCACCGACATCCTCGGCTGATCCCGAACCGCGAAAACCCCACCACCGCAAGCCGGCAGCGGGGTTTTCGCACATCCAGGCGCAGTGGTGTGAGTCCGTCAGGTTTAGGGCAAAACTGACTCGCGGCAAAAGGCGGGCACACGCGGGGCGGCCCGCTCAACCAGCCTGGGGGTCACCGGGAGCAGGCCGCCACCGTCAGTGTAGGACACGCTCGGCCGTTTGCCGACGAGCTGCGCGACCGCTCGGCGGGCATTTTCAAGCCGAATCGATAACCACTCGATGGAGTGAGCCCTGCGCCCTGGCCGTGCAGGCGTGGACACCGCCTGCCGATGTCACCCGTTGGGGCAGCCCGGAAGTGGGTTGCCGAACGACTGCGGCGGGAGGCGATGTGGCGGACACGGCGTTACGCAAGGCAGTGCTCGACCGGCTCGACAACCTGGACCGGGTGGTGGACGACGCCGCCGCCGAAGTGCTGCTCCCGGTCGCCCGTTCCGAGCTCTACCGGCTCACCGCCGGGTTCCGGGCACTGCTCGACGAACACCAGCCCGGCGAGGACGGCCGGTGCCCGTCCTGCCAGGGCACGCTGCGCAGCCGGCCGTGGCCGTGCACGGTGTGGTTGACCGCGCACCGGCAGCTCATCGGCGATCACTCCGGCACGCCGATGCGCACCAATCGGATGGACGCGCTGCGCCGGAAGTTGCGCCGCAAACCCGCCCAGCCGGAGACCGACGTCGAGGTCATCCCGGAGCCGATCGTGTCCTCGGTCGGTAGCGGTCCCAGCGACTGGGAAACCAACGAGTTCATCCGCCCCGACCTGACCGTCGGGCCGCCGACCCCGTCCCCGGCCGGCGGACACCTCGAAACCGATCACCACAAGATCCACCGCGCCTCGGTGATCGACCGCGGCATCCAATGGCCTTAGAACCTGCCTTCGTTCGTCAGACGGGTTCTTAGAGGCTGTTGGGTAACTGGTTCGGCACGTGGGGTGACGTGTTGTTGATCATGTTGGGCGTGTCGAGGCAGTAAAAAGGGTCATCCCCGTGGTGATCGTGTTGTGTGTGCAACTGCGATACCGGCGGGGATGACCGCCGTTCATGTTATCCGTCCAGTCTCAGCGATGAGGTGTGGGCCGTGCTGGGACCGTTGATGCCGGTGCGGGCTCGGGAAAAGGGCGGCAGGCAGCGCAAATACGGCGATCGTGTGGTGCTGGACGGGATCTTGTTCGTGCTGCGGTCGGGGTGTCAGTGGCGGATGATCCCTCGCGATCTGCTGCCGTGGGACGCGGCTTACCGGTGGTTTCGGGTCTGGAGTGCCGACGGCACGATCGACCGGATCCACGACACGCTGCGCGATGAACTGCGGCGCCGGGCCGGGCGTGAGACGTCGCC